>CAZEYH010000361.1:0-3446 GCA_964515895.1 uncultured Clostridiaceae bacterium
TACAGTTAACAATATTAAGAACGTGAGCTCCATTTCAAGAGAAAATTCGTCTATTGTCATAATGGAGTTTAATAATGATACAAATATGGACTCGGCAACAATAGAAATTAACGGGATGCTGGATCTGATTAAACCGGCCTGGGATAATTATTCTATAAGTTCACCCATGCTAATGAGATTAAATCCGGATATGTTGCCGGTTATGGTATCGGCAGTAGATGTAGAAGGTTTGGATATAGTGGAAATTTCTGAAATGGTAAACCAAAAAATAATCCCTGAATTTGAGAGTGTAAATGGGGTTGCTTCTGTAAAGGGTGTAGGACTACTAGATGAGAAAATCGAAGTCCTCATCGATAACGAAAAAATAGAGGATTTAAATAAAAAAATATTAAATACAGTAGATTCAGAACTTTCAGAAGCAGAAGATCAGCTGGTGAAGGCAAAAAAAGAAATTGAAGATGGGAAATCTAAATTGGCCTCAGAAGAGGAGAAACAGACCGGAAAATTATATGAAGGTTTAAATGCTATAGCTTCAGCTAAAGAACAAATATCCCAGGCAGAATCTCAAATATCGGTAGGAAAATCAGAGTTAGTTAAGACTAGAGAAGAACTAAATAATGCGTTAAATGAAATTAAACAAAAAGAGGAAGAGTTAAAAGAGGCAGAAGCAGCACTATCAGCTTTTGGAGACAAATTAAGGGAAGAAGATAAAGTAAAACTGGAGAGTATAAAACAGAATTTAGAAGTACTTTCGCAAAAGAAAGCTGAAACTACTATTGGAATAGAAACAGTATCTGCTAAGTTAGCAGAATTGGAAAAAGAGGAGG
This sequence comes from uncultured Clostridiaceae bacterium, assembly GCA_964515895.1. GTDB lineage: Bacteria > Bacillota > Clostridia > Acetivibrionales > DUMC01 > CAZEYH01. The sequence continues at coordinate 828 of CAZEYH010000361.1, forward strand.
ATGCGCTTCAATCAAAAAAATCTGAGATTGCAACTCGGGAACAAGAGCTAAAAACCGGGAAACTTCAACTAACCATGGAGATGGATAAAGCAAAAGCAAAACTGGAAAGTGGAGAAGAGAGCTTAAATGAGAAAATGGAAGCGTTTGAAAGGGCTAGGGAGGATGCATTAAAAAAAGCTTCTTTAGATGGTGTTATAACAAAAGATATGATTTCAGGTATATTAGCAGCACAGAATTTTTCTATGCCGGCAGGTTATGTGTCCGGTGGAGAAGGTGAAAAACACCTTGTAAAAGTAGGGGATAAGATTAAAGATGTAGCTCATATGGAAAACCTGCTGTTATTTGATACCGGTGAAGATGTAATAGGAAAGATTTACTTAAAAGATGTTGCAGATATATCCATGAAAGATAATTCGGAAGATATTTATTCCAAAGTAAATGGTAATGATGCTGTAATGTTGGTTTTCCAGAAACAAAGTACTTTTTTAACTTCAGATGTATCAAAGGACATTAGGGAAAAGGCTCAAGAATTATCCTCAGAATATGAGGGTTTAAGTTTTACTGCCTTAATGGATCAAGGTATGTATATTGATATAGTTGTAGATTCAGTACTAAGGAATATAATCTACGGAGGCCTATTAGCTATATTAGTGCTCATATTATTCTTAAGGGATTTAAAGCCTACATTCATAATAGCTGTATCAATACCCATAAGTATAATTTTTGCAATCGCGATGATGTACTTTACGGGAGTTACCATCAACATTATCTCCTTATCGGGATTAGCCTTGGGAGTAGGTATGTTGGTAGACAACTCAATAGTTGCCATTGAAAATATTTATCGATTAAGGCATGAAGGCAAGACTGCAGCAGAGGCAGCTGTAGAAGGAGCAAAAGAAATTTCAGGAGCAATTACTTCATCTACTCTTACTACGGCTTGTGTGTTCTTACCTATTGTGTTTATCAAAGGTATCACACGCCAGTTATTTGCAGATATGGGATTGACAATAGCTTATTCATTGTTAGCAAGTCTTTTAGTAGCCCTTACCTTAGTGCCTACTATGGCATCAGCTATGTTAAAAAAGACTAACAAGGAAGAAAAACATAGTTTCGAAAAGTTTAAAAAAGTATATGAAAAACTATTGAGAAGTTCTTTAAAACATCGAGCCATTGTAATGATTATTGTTGCAGTTTTACTTGTAATAAGTATATTTGGCGGGTTATCTATGGGAACTGCATTTATACCGGAAATGGATGCTCCTCAGATGTCCATGTCAATACAAATGCCTAAAGGATCCGGTCTTAAGGATACTAGAAATATGACAGATACTGTAATTGACCGGTTACTTGAAATAGAAGAGATTGAAACCATAGGAGCTTTCCATAGTGGTGCTATGGGTATGTTAGGTGGTGGAACTAGTGGAACTGATGGAAATTCTATATCTTTATATCTATTACTTGATGAAGATAAAAATATAAGTAATGATGATATTAAGAGCAGAATAATTGCATTAACAGATGATCTGGATTGCACCATTACCGTAAGCTCTAGTAATATGGACATGTCTACTTTGGTAGGAACCGGTATACAAGTAGTAATAAAAGGTAGGGATATAGATACATTACATCATATTGCCTCGGACATGGTGGAATTACTTGAAGAAACAGAAGGAGTAGCACAAGCAAATGACGGTATAGAAGAAAATTTAACTGAAATAAGAATTCAAGTTGATAAAGAAAAGGCAATGGAGAATGGACTAACTGTAGCTCAGGTATTTTCACATATTAATTCAATTATAGGAAAAGAAAAAACCTCTACAATATTATCTGCTGAAAACAAAGATTATCCGGTTATTATATTCGACAAAAAGCATAAAAATATTTCAAAGGATGAGTTAGAAACTTTAGCTATAAAAGCTAAAAATAATAAAGAAGAGGTGGAAGTTTCTATAGCCGATATTGCTACAATTACAGAAGCCCAAGGTTTATCATCTATAAGAAGAGATTCGCAAGAACGATATGTATCTGTTACTGCTGATCTGGATGTAGATTATAATATAGGGATCGTAAGTCGTGATTTTGAAAAGAAATTAAAAGATTATCAAGTCCCGGATGGATACAAGATTGAAATAGCGGGAGAACGGGAAATGATAAATGAATCTTTACGGGATTTATCAAAAATGATATTATTGGCTATCATGTTAATCTATTTGATTATGGTAGCACAATTCCAATCCCTTCTATCACCATTTATAATATTATTTACTATACCCCTTGCATTTACTGGAGGATTACTAGCTTTGTTTATTACAGGAAATGAGATAAGTTTAATTGCAATGCTTGGATTTCTTGTTTTAAGCGGTATTGTAGTAAATAATGGTATAGTATTTGTAGATTACACAAATCAACTGCGAGAGAAAGGTTATAATAAAACTGAAGCTTTGGTATTAGCAGGGAAAACCCGTATGAGACCTATACTGATGACAGCTATTACTACTATATTCGGGTTATCCACCCTATCTGTAGGAGTGGGAACAGGTGCTGAAATGATACAGCCCCTCGCCATAGTATCTATTGGAGGATTAACCTATGCTACAATACTTACTCTATTTGTAGTAC
>CAZEYH010000362.1:0-2551 GCA_964515895.1 uncultured Clostridiaceae bacterium
ATGTCCAATGAATCTGCTGCCACTTTATTTAAATCTTAATGCTGTTCATGGTAATATAGACGGCTTAAAGAAATATAAGGTAATGGATTGTATCGAATGCGGCAGTTGTTCATATGTATGCCCGGCTAAAAGGCATCTGGTACATTCAATAAGGCTTGGGAAAGCATTAGTAAGAAAAGAAGGGAAATAAGTAATAATTTTATTGAAAATATATTTATTGAAAATAAAAGAACTTATAAAAATACAAGCAAATGTTCAAGTAATTGTTAGGGATTAAGCAATGTAAACTATTATAGAAGAAGTATTGAAAAAACATAGAATAGATATAAAAAGTATAGAAGAAATATAAGAAAAGTATAGAAGAAATATATAAAGATATATAACATGTAGTTGTTAAGGAAAAATGATTACTAGGAAACTAGTTATTTTGGGAAGGGGGAAATGATTTGGATAATGCCTTACTATTGTCTTCTTCGCCTCATATAAGAGGAAAAGACACTACCCAAAGGATTATGATAGATGTAGTAATAGCTCTTTTGCCGGCAATTATTTCAGGGGTCTATTTTTTTGGGACAAGGGTATTAGCAGTAATATTTACTACTATTGCTTCGTGTGTAATATCTGAGTATGTAGCACAGAAAATAATGAAAAGAAAAGTTACCATATCGGATTTTAGTGCAGTGGTGACAGGTGTACTTTTAGCTTTAAACCTGCCTCCGGCAATCCCTTTATGGATAGCTGCTATAGGTGGAGTAATTGCTATAATAATAATAAAGCAGATGTTTGGAGGAATCGGACAAAATTTTATGAACCCTGCTTTGGGTGCTCGAATTATTTTATTACTTTCATGGACACAACAGATGACAAACTGGGTTAATCCTAAGGCACCTGATGTCATTTCTTCGGCAACACCACTTATCTTTCTAAAAAAAGGTCAGGAAATAATGGAGGGCGTAAGTAAGCCTGCTTATATTAATTTCTTTTTAGGGCATGCTGTTGGCTCAATAGGTGAAACGTCCGTTTTAGCTTTATTGTTAGGGGGAATTTACCTTATCTACAGGAAGGTAATATCACCTGCCACACCTTTAAGTTTTATAGCAAGTGTAGCATTATTTTCTTGGATATTTGGCGGCAGCACACCATTCACAGGTGATTTCCTTTATCACATTTTAGCCGGTGGAATAACATTGGGAGCTTTCTTTATGGCAACTGATTACTCTACATCTCCCGTTACTATTAAAGGAAAAATTATAATGGGTATCGGATGCGGAGTAATAACTACAGTAATAAGGCTTTATGCAAATTATCCTGAAGGAGTATCCTTTGCTATAATTCTGATGAATATATTGGTACCTCTTATTGATAAATATACCATTCCAAAATCCTTTGGAGGTGAAAGTAAAGTTGCGTGATATGCTTAAACCTGCTATGGCACTTTTCCTTATTTGTTTAATAGTAACTGCAGCACTTGCTTTTACTTATAATATTACAAAAGACATAATAGCTGAGAGAGCTGCCATAGATGCTGAGAATGCAAGGAAAGAAGTATTAGCTGACGCGGATAGTTTTAAGAAAATGGAAAATATTGAGAATATCATTGGCGATAATCCGGAATTAAAAATTATAAGAGAAGTATATGTAGGTCTAAAAGATGATCAGGAATTAGGATATGTATTTTCTATTGTCTGCAAAGGTTACGGTGGTGAAATGAATATAACTGCCGGAATTGATAATGATGGAAAAGTTACAGGAGTAAAAATTGGAGATCATTCTGAAACAGCGGGATTAGGCTCAAAAGCAACTGACCCGAAATTCCTTTCACAATTTAAAGATATTACTCCGAAAGGACCTCTAAAAATTATAAAAGGCAAAAAAGAAAAACCGGAAGAAATAAATGCTGTCAGTGGTGCTACAGTAACTTCAACAACAATAACTAATGCAGTACAGGCAGCATTGAATATGTCTGCCAAACTAGGAAATGAGGGGGGTGGCAGTAGTGAATAAAGCAACGAAAACAAGTCCAATAAAAACACTAACTAACGGAATACTAAAGGAAAATCCCACCTTAAGGCTTGTACTTGGAACCTGTCCTACCTTGGCAGTAACTACATCGGCTTTATTTGGTCTAGGGATGGGTGTTTCAGTTACTGCAGTTTTAATTGGCTCTAATATTGTTATTTCTTTATTTAGAAAAGTAATTCCTGATAAGGTTAGAATTCCTGCATTTATTACCATAATAGCCGGATTTGTTACAATAGTTCAATTACTATTGGAAGCATATGTACCTGCATTGAATGAATCTCTAGGGATATTTATTCCCTTGATAGTTGTAAATTGTATAATATTGGCAAGAGCAGAAATGTTTGCAAGTAAAAACAATGTATTTTTATCTGCCCTTGATGCAATAGGCATGGGAGTAGGGTTTACACTTGCACTGCTTTTAATAGGGAGTATCAGAGAAATATTTGGTAATGGTACATGGTTTGGAATTAGAATTGCCGAGAGTTTTGAAAACCCGGCGGTTATTTTAATACTGCCCCCGGGAGGGGTT
>CAZEYH010000362.1:2561-3443 GCA_964515895.1 uncultured Clostridiaceae bacterium
TAAGGATAACAAGCTGTTCGTAACATCCAGGTCCAAAAAAGAAAATAGAGAAAAGCAATTGTGAATCGTGTGGAATGTGTAAAATGGCTGCAGGTGAGAGTGGTAAAATGGCAGTCGCTGAGTGTGGTCAAGCAGATATAAGTGGTGGTGTAGATAAATCAAATAAAGACATAGATATATCGAATAAAGATAAAGTTAATGTAAATACTGTAGATGCAGCTGTAGCTAATAGCCATGCATTAGGTACAAATATAGGGAATATAGGTGTTGAAAATAAGGGGGAAGATAACCAATGAAAGAAATGTTAGTTATAATAGTAAGTGCAATATTGGTGGAGAACTTTGTGTTAACAAAATTTCTTGGTATTTGTCCCTTCCTTGGAGTATCCAAAAGTCTTTCGTCTGCGCTTGGCATGAGTGCAGCGGTAGTGTTCGTTATGACTATTGCTTCAGGAGCAACATGGGCTGTAAATGAGTTTTTGCTGAAATCATTTGAGATTGAGTATCTGCAGACAATAGCATTTATATTAGTTATAGCAGCTCTTGTCCAGTTTGTAGAAATAGTACTTAAGAAGACTTCGCCTTCCCTTTATAAGTCTTTGGGAATATATTTGCCGTTGATTACAACAAATTGTGCTGTACTCGGTGTATCACTCCTGAACATTGGAAGGGAGTATAACTTTTTACAGTCGATAGTATATGGATTTGGTGCAGGACTTGGCTTTACATTTGCCCTAGTGTTATTTTCAGGCGTTAGAGAAAAACTGGAGATGTGTGATATACCCGAGGCACTGAAAGGTTTGCCTATAACCCTTATAGCTGCAGCATTGGTATCTTTGGCATTTTTTGGATTCCAAGGGTTGTTTACAAGGTAGTGGATGAT
>CAZEYH010000363.1:0-3440 GCA_964515895.1 uncultured Clostridiaceae bacterium
AACATAATAACTCAAACCTAACCATTGAGTTAAAGTCAGAAAAAGAACCGTCCCCCATTTTACCCGAAAAATAAGATATTGACATAAAAAACCACTTTAGTATAATATCTATATAAAGAGTTTTAGAATTAGCTCTAACTTAAATAAATTCCAGTATACACAATCATTAACAATTTGAAAATCTGAAGATACTTTCAAGTAATTAGACCAAAAAACCAATATTATAGTGTAACATAGTGTAACAAAAATGCGACAAAAGATGTACACCCCCATTTTAATGAAGGAGGAATGAAAATGAAGAAAATAGGTTTTATAGGTCTTGGTAACATGGGACGAGGTATGTGTGAGAATATCATCAAAAAAGGGTATTCAATGACTGTGTACGATATAAATCCTGAAGCAGTTGCTCACTTTGAAGGCAAGGCTGTTTTAGCGCCATCAGGCCTTGATGTGTTTAAAGCAAGTGATGTGATATTTCTATCATTACCTAATTCTGATGTAGTAGAGTCAGTTGTTGGAGAGTTTTTGGAATATGGTGTTAAAGATAAGACAGTTGTAGATGTGTCTACCAGCTACCCGGATTCCACAAAAATGTTGTATGCTAAGTTTAAGGCTAATAATGGAAGATTTCTTGATGCACCTCTTCTAGGAGGACCTGCTGATACAGCTGCCGGAACAGCACCTTGTATGGTTTCTGGGGATAAAGAAGATGTAGATAGCGTCATGGATATTATCGCTTGTTATGCCAGTCCAATTGATTATTTCGGGCCTATAGGCAGCGCACATACTGTAAAAATTGCTATGAACTTTACCGGGTTAATGTACGCCGCCCTTGCTGCACAGATGTTCCCGCTTATGGAAAAGCTTGGCATTGACATAAAGAACCTTTTCAAGGTAATGAGTGAGGGACCTTTCGGTAATGGCCCCTTCAACTTCTATGGTCGCAAATTTGTGGAAAAAGACTATCACTTGGACTTCGCACTAGAACTTGCGCTTAAAGATATGGTATATATGAAGCGTCTATATGATAAATTTAATGTGCCTGCATTCCTTCTTGATGGAGGCTTGAATCTGATGCGTGAAGCTGTAAAAGAAGGGCGTGGCAAGCATGATACTTCGGAAATAGCAGCTATAGTATACCGATATCTAGGCCTTGATGATGGCTGTGCTTAATAAACTATTTAGTTTCACTTAAGTCCTTCCATTATTTCTAATATTGGAACCGACTTAGAGAATCCCTCTAATTGGTCTCTTGTTTCTAGACTTATAGGAGGGGCATCTATTAATTTTACATTTTCAATGATTTGTTCCGGTGTTTCTACTCCTAATACCAGGCTGCTGACACCTTCCATATCACGAATATAGGAAATTGCCATTTGAGCAATCCCCATATTTTCTCTTTCTGCTAGTTTATGCAATAATAAGAGTGGCTCCTTGGCCATTTTTAGTTTCACAGGAAGATTCATTGGGTCTAAGAAAAACAAGCCTTGAAGAAACACACTTCTTACAAACACAATTGTGTTTGTATCTTTTAACTTTTCTAATATCCCACTGCTTATCATTCTTTGGTCAAATATGTTCATTGGTATTTGAACTGCTTCATATAAATCATATTTCAACATTTCTTCTACTTCTTCCGGATTATATACAGAAACACCTACTTTACCTATCAAACCTTCTCTTTTTAACTTTTTCAGAGTTTCAGGAACAATCTTCCCATACTGTGTCATATCTTTTGCATAATGCAACATGTATATAGGGATTTTATTAATCTTTAGCCTTTGTAATGATTGTTCGACATAATTGTATATCTGTTTTTCAATAGAGGCATCAGTTAGTTTATCTTCAGATGCCACCTTAAATTTAGTTGTGAATATAATTCCCGATTTATTTGTTACAGAAGTAAAGAAGTCACCAAGCACCTCTTCGGAATTTCCATAAGCACTTGCAGTATCAAAAGAATTAATACCGCTATTTATTGCAGTTTGAAGAATTTTAAATGCTTTTTTCATATCTGGCTTACCACTTTTGTTTGCAATCCCATATTCCATTCCTAACTGAACAGTTCCAAGTGTGAGCTTTGAAATATTTAGCCCATTAACTTTTGTATAATTCATCTAACTCCCTCCACTATAAATTATTATATAAAGTTTCTCATTTTACAACAGCTTTCCTATTTCGGCTTTGGTAAGATGCCTCCATTTTCCTTCCGGTAATTTACCGAGATTTAAATTTCCAATAGCAATTCTTTTTAGTTTTATAACAGGGTGTCCAATTTCCCGGCACATTCTTCTTACCTGACGGTTTCTACCTTCATGAATTTTAATTTGAACGACGCATGAATTCTTTTTTCCCTTCAATATCTGAAATTTTGCAGGAGATGTTTTAAAATTACCTATGTATAGTCCATTTTCAAATTCCTCTATTTTTTTAATGGTTGGAAAACCTTCAATCTCAGCAATATATGTTTTTTCTACCTCATATTTTGGATGTGTTAGTTTATAGGTGAATTCACCATCATTTGTAAGCAAAAGAAGGCCTGATGTATCGTAATCAAGCCTTCCTACCGGGTAAATTCTTTCTTTGACTTCCTTAACAAGATCTAGTACTGTTTTTCTTGAAAATTGGTCTCTTACCGTACTTATATATCCTTCCGGTTTATTGAGCATAATATAAATTTTTCTATCTTCAGGAGTTATTGCGTTTCCATCTACTTTTACGCAATCCTTTTCTCCCACAGGAAACCATGGTTCAAGAAGGATTTTACCATTCACTTCTACTCTACCCTGTTTGATTATTTCTTCTGCTTTCCTTCTTGATAAAATACCTGACTGTGCAATATATTTTTGTAATCTTATTTTACTCATATGAAAAACCTGCCTAATAATAGTCTATAATTAATATTTTAAGTCATATTGTCATATGAGTCAACAACTGTGAATTCAGTAGGACGCATTATCCCTCTTCTGAATTTGATTCAATATTTTCTTTAACATCTTTTTTTACTATAATTCTTTTCTTTACGGTCTCATTTAATTTGTTTATCAAATCAGGTACCAAGTCTATTATCTTGTCTATAGAAGAGTTGATATTGACAGGAAGCAGCCTGATTTGACCATTTCCTACAACCATAAATGCTACAGGATTAATACTTACACCTGCTCCGCTTCCACCTGCAAATGGATATTTACTTAGTTCTTCACTGTCATCTTCATCGTTGTAACCCGTTTTGCTTTTATTGTATATATTTGCTCTGTATTCACCGCCACCGGCTGCAAAACCAAAGGTAACCCTTGATATTGGAATTATCACAGTACCATCCGGAGCCTGGACCGCGTCTCCCACAATTGTATTTACATCTACCATTTCTTTAATGCTTTCCATCGCTGTTGTCATTAAACCCTCTATTGGGTGCTGTGCCATTTAAACCACCGCCTATT
>CAZEYH010000364.1:0-3440 GCA_964515895.1 uncultured Clostridiaceae bacterium
GGTACACACGATGAGCTAATCAAGGGAAACGGTGAATATGCAAGGCTTTATAAAGTGCAGGAACAATGGTATAGATAATTAATATATGAGGCAAAGAAGTAGGATAAATATGCCCGGCAGGTATTGTATGAGAGTAACTATAGTAAAGTATATAAAGCGGTTTATTCAATAGTTTTAGATGTAGAAATGGTAGAAGAAGCCACACAAATTACATTTGGGAAAAACAATATAAATATTAAGCAGCTGAAAGATAGGGGTAAATTCATACCTTGGATTTGTAAAATCGCTGTTAATGTTGCGAAAGACATGATGAAGAAAAAAATAAATGAAAGAAATAGGAATACTTCGTTATACGATAATGAAGAGAATGTGGAATATGAAGGAGTATATGGAAAAATATGAGGATAGTCTTAAAAAAGTCAATGTGCTAAAAGAAAAGAGCAATTTAGCAATATGGCATACTATTTTCAATGAAAACAATTTTATTATAAAATGGATATCTTCAGGACTATTTAAACTTGGAGAAAATGGTTTATATAAGTTTCCTATACTAATGTTCTTTATCTGGGAAAATACAGGATTTAATTTGATACTCTTTCTTGCAGGTTTGATGAATATTCCGAAAGAAATTTATGAAGCTTGTGAAGTAGAGGGCGCAAGCTGGTTTAGAAAGCACATTCATATAACCTTTCCGCTTCTTTTGCCAACTACATTTTTTGCAATTATTATATCAACAGTAAATTCATTCAAAATATTTAAGGAAGTTTACCTGTTGTACGTATATATTATTGTTGCATTTGGTTACAAAAATATTGAAATATATAGGCTTTTAGAAACGCGGGGCTTTAAAAAGTTATTATAAATGCAAATATTAAAGTAGGAAATGCAAAGACATAATAATGATAATATTATATACTACCATACGATAGTGGTTATAATAACTATGGCAAAAAACTAATCTGATTGTTTGCAATATTAATGTAGTACAAGGTTCAACAAAGATCTACCTAGTAAATCACTTTGGGGTATGCCTTGATAAATTAAATTAGCGGTGTAAGTCTGTTTGACTTATTTAAGAAAATATAAATAATTCGGAGGTGTATTTTTCTAATGGTTGATTTAAGATTTGGAATTATCGGGTGTGGATTGATATCTAATTGGCATGCTGATGCTATCTTGCAGATTGAAGGGGCACGACTTATTGGTGCGACTGATGTAAATGAAAAGGCTAGAGCTGCCTTTGCTTCGAAATATAATACTCAGGCCTTTAATTCTGTGGAAGAGCTTCTTGCCAGTGATGATATCGATGTGGTGTGCATATGTACACCAAGCGGTTTGCATGCCCCGCTTGCTGTAAAGGCTGCTAATGCGGGTAAGCATATTATTGTGGAGAAGCCAATGGCTATAACTTTGAAAGAGGCTGACGATGTAATTGAAGCATGCGAGAAAAACAATGTAAAAGCAGCTGTAGTATCTCAATTGAGGTTTACCAATGCAATAAGAAAGTTGAAAGATGCTGTTGATGAGGGCTTACTGGGAAGATTAATATCCGGGGATGTATATATGAAGTTTTACCGCTCCCAGGAATATTATGACAAAGGTGGCTGGAGAGGAACATGGAAGATGGATGGCGGAGGAGCCTTAATGAATCAGGGGATCCATAGTATAGATCTAATCCAATATATTATGGGACCTGTAAAAACTATATTTGCCCATACAAGAACGCTCGCACGGAAAATTGAAGTAGAAGATACTGCTGCAGCTGTATTGGAATATGAGAATGGAGCATTAGGAGTAATTCAGGCAACTACATCCATTTATCCGGGATTACCACGACGAATAGAAATAAGCGGAGATAAGGGAACAGTTATAGTTGAAGAAAACTCTATTACAAATTGGACTATTGAAGGTAATGAAGTTCCCGACGATATAAAAGTAGGAAAAGCAGGGAGTACTTCTGCCAGTGATCCGGCTGCATTCGGAGTAGAAGGTCATGTTATGCAAATCAGCGATATGGTTGATGCAATAAGAAACAATAGGAAACCTCTTGTTGATCAATATGAGGGGAAAAAACCAGTTGAGATTATTCTGGCAATTTATGAGTCATCAAGGACAGGTAAAATAATAGAATTAGACAAATAATTTAGAGCCAATATTATATATAAAATGATAAGAATGAAGTAAATGATTCTGCCCTATCTATGTAGGTTGGGCTTTTTCTTTATAGAAAACTTATTGAATTTTTGTTTAAAATAAAAACAAGAAAATACAAAGAAATGACAGACATTATATAGTATAATTGTAATAAATACAGATATGATATTTATAATCTCGTTTTCGCAAACTCATTGATAATTTCTAAGGAGCGTTGAATTATGAAAAAAATAAAAAGAACAAACAGCAACTTTGTAAGAGAACCTTTAATGGCACCTTTTGGATTTAAAGGAGGGTATTTGAATGAATTATGGCAGGTTGCTGTTCTTTTAGAGGGGAAATCAGGGCAAAAAGGTGTTGGATTAGGAGTACAGAGTGTCTTATGGTCTGATGCAAAAGTTTTTGCAGCTAATTCGCAAGCGGCTGGAAATAGTATGATGTTTCTTATGACAGAATATGCTTTACAGAAAGCAAAAAAAATGGAATTTGAAACACCCATTGATTTGCTGGATCAGCTTTTACCTATGACATATGATTATGGAAAAAAGATTACAAATAATAATAAACTTCGGATGACTTTTGCCCTGAATGCCCTTGTAGCTTTAGATAACGCTGCATGGCTCCTTTATTGTAAGGAGAAAGGTATTACTGATTTTGATCAGATGATACCTGAAGATATTCGTCCTGCTCTTTCACTTAGACATGAAAAACTGGCTTCCATACCACTTATAACTTATGGAGTATCTATGGATGAAGTAAAGGCTACAGTAGACGATGGCTACTTCTTCCTAAAAATCAAAATAGGTTCTGACCCGGAAAGAGATGGGGATCAGGAAAAGATGTTGGAGTGGGATAAAAAAAGATTATATGAAATACATAACGCTGTAAAGAACATGAAAATACCTTACACCGAGAATGGTCGAATACCTTATTACCTTGATGCAAATGGCCGTTATGGCAGTAAGGACAGGCTTATGAGATTGTTGGATTATGCAGATAAGATTGGCGCTTTAGATAGAATTATGCTCCTTGAAGAACCTTTCCCCGAAGAGTATAAAATCGATGTAACGGATATACCTGCAAGGCTTGCAGCTGATGAAAGTGCTCATTCAGATAAAGATGCTTTGGAGAGAATCGAACTAGGTTATGGAGCCATTGCTTTAAAACCTATTGCAAAAACAATGAGTATGAGTTTAAAAATTGCTGAAATAGCTCATAAAAAAGGAATACCATGTTTCTGTGCGGACTTAACTGTAAATCCAATAATGGTTGATTGGAATAAGAAT
>CAZEYH010000365.1:0-3426 GCA_964515895.1 uncultured Clostridiaceae bacterium
GTTATAATGGATATACTTGAGGGCAAAGATGTAGGTACTTTGTTTGTTGGAAGCGGAATCAAACATACTCCCTTAAAATGTGCTCGGGTACAAGCATAGTATTTACCTCAAATTTAACTTCATCCCCAATTTTTGCATTTATGCCTGTTAAATCAACAATAATATTATAAGTGCTGATTCTGCCCAGTACAGGTGCATGCTTGCCACCTATATTTACATAATGTTTTTTATTAAACATTTTTATATCATTGTAGATGTATCTTAATATATCTATTGGCCTGAAGGTATCCCTAGATTTTTCAACTCCGAACCCATCTAAATAGCCTACCGGAACAATGCCAACTCTTGTAGTATTACGTGTTTTGTAAGTATTGGCATATCCAATGTTATGATTTTTTGGCAGCTCTTTAGTTTCAATTATCCTTGACTTTAGATATCCTATTTTCTTAAGACCATATGTATTTACAATAGGAATTCTACCTAAAAAGGCAGAACCTATCCTTACTGCATCCAAATGCATTTGGGGAAACCTTAAGAAAGCTGATGAATTGCATATATGGAGCATCCCAGGATCTAACCCATTTTCCTTAATTAACTCAACTGCATTAATAAATTTATTGTATTGTGAATATACATCTTTTTCTTTCTTGGAAAAAGAAAAAGAAAAATGAGAATAGGTGCCTACTATTTGTATGTTTTCCATTGTTTTCAAAAGAGTACAAAACTCAGTAATTTCATCCGGTAGTAATCCAAAACGCCCAAATCCGGTATCAATTTTTAAATGAAAATCTACTGTTTCATCAAACTTTAAAGCTGCTTCATTCATAATAAGGGCAGATGTTACCGACCCAATAGAAGGTATTATTTTATTTTTTACAATGGGCTCTGCCTCATCATCTAAATTTGTCGGAGTAAGCAGAAGTACTTTTTCTAAAAAACCTTCTTCTGATAAGCAAATTGCATCTTCAATATCAGAAACGGCAAACATATCTATTCCGTTTTCTGACAAAACATGTGCAAATTCAAGCATACCCAGACCATAACCATTTCCTTTTAGTGCGGCAATTATCTTTGAACCTGACATACTTTTTATAATATTTATATTTTGGCAAAGCTTGTCCTTTTCAATTATTAGCTTTTTCATCTTATCTTAACTTCCCCCTTAAAGGCATACTTTGCATTGTTAGGCTTTCTTAGCACAATCTTGATTTAAAAGCATAACTAAGATTAATTTACTCTAGTTTTTATCCTCATCCCTATTTTTATTTCTTAATACAAATAATCTTCTTCTTATTTCTCGAAATATTTTTTCTCCCTTTTCTACCATAAAATAAGTAAATGGGTTAAATACATAATCCAGTTCTCCTATAAATTCAGTAAACTTACCTCCAAAACCCTTCTTAAAACGGTAAAGGCCATACAGAGGATTATTTTCATCAATATCCCCTGATACACCTCTAAAGTCATAAATATCACAACCACTTTCAAGGGCCCACTTTATCATTTCCCATTGTAAAAGATAGTTAGGCATTACATTTCTATGCTCATTACTGCTTGCACCATAAAGATACCAGCACTTATTACCATATACTACAGCAATTGTGCCTGCAATTACCTTTCCTTCATAATAAGCAAGGTATAACCTAATGTTATCAGGTCCTATACAATCTAACATTTGCTCAAAGTATGAAATATCTCTTACAACAAACTCATCTCTTATACCGGTTTCAAGCATTATTTTATGAAACTCCGGCAAATCTTCCTTGGTACCTAGCTTTATCTCTACGCCTCTTCTAGCTGCCAGACGTATATTATATCTTACTTTTTGTTGGAATGACATCAACAACTCATCTTCAGTTTTACCTTTTACTTCAAGCCTAAAAACAAAACGAGGTTGTATACCTTCAAAATCTGTTGAATCATTTTTTATCTTAAATCCAAGTTCTGTAATTATTTTTTCAAATTCCTTGTCATCTTTTTCTATATCAGGGTCTAATTTTAGTACATAACTCTTATGCTTACGTGCTACTATTTTTGCTTTTTCTATTAAAGCTTTTATTATATCTACATTATGTATATCACATACAGGCCCTCTAGGGGAATACATTATAGTGCGGTTGATAAAGGGTACCTTCCTGATAAGTAGGCTCATAGAACCCTTAATATTTCCCTCATTATCTTCTACTGTAATTACTTTATTTATCCAGTTTGATTTAACTTTAGCCCAATTTAACGATTGCATGAAATGTCCTTTTGGATTTGCTTGCAAGTAATTCTCATATTTTTCTTCATTATTACTCAAAATTTTTGCCTCCTCTATTCTAAAAAATCTGCTAAATATTGTTCAAACTCATTAAAGTGCAATATTGTATACTTTTTATCATTATATATCTTTTTCAGCAATTCATAAAATTCATTTCCCAGCTCTTTATGGATATTAGAGAAATATATTGCAGCATCTATATAAGCTAAGCGATAATATTCATCTTTTGATGAATAATCTTT
Source organism: uncultured Clostridiaceae bacterium (assembly GCA_964515895.1). Taxonomy (GTDB): domain Bacteria; phylum Bacillota; class Clostridia; order Acetivibrionales; family DUMC01; genus CAZEYH01. The sequence continues at coordinate 2,506 of CAZEYH010000365.1, forward strand.
TAATTCTTTATTAAAGAATTCATTGCTATAATTACTGTTCAACTTATCTCCATTTAACATTATTGCCAGATAATTTACAATACCTTCATCCATAAAAGGTTCGTTTACCTGATCTGTACCAATAATACCATAAAACCATTGATGGAGGATTTCGTGATATAATACACGTCTTAAATCATTTCTATCATTAAAGCAATTCTCTGATATAAAAATCATATTAGAAAATTCCATACCTTTTAAAGGTATGGAGGCTTTTACTACAAAAAGCTTTTGGTAAGGATATGGTCCGACTTTTTTGTTAGCAAATAAAAAAGCTTCCCTTACATATTGTTCAGCATCCTTAGAATTTATAAAATATATCTCTGTATTATTGATTTTTTCAATATGTGTATTATTATTAAGTAAATTATTTCCGTTTGTATTATTCTCATTATTTTTAGTTATAACTGTAGGAAAGTCTCGTATATTATCCGCTTTAAAAATAATGGTTTGATTATTAAGTTGTTCATTATCAGTATTAGTATCTGAATTCTGCGCTTCCTTTTTTCCCGGAGCGAAAACTTCCATATTTTTGTCAATATTGAAAATTACATGGTAATTATTACTTTCATAGATATAAGGATCTCCAAAAGTGGAACTGTATAAAAGTATAGGTTTATCTTCTTTATATACTGCAGGTGTAATAAGGAAATTCGTAAGTAGTATTTGGTTACTGGAATGGGAGATAGTACCGACATTTTTATTCAGGCTTATCTCATATTCAATATGAATGTAGGAAATTTTACCAGTCTGAATCTTATCACAAACCTTATTTTTATCCCCATCAAGAGGTATTTGAATTTCCAGAACCAATCGGTTAATATCCCAATTTTCTATAGTTATAAGTTCAGAATGTTCATTTTCAACATAAATATTATTTAT
>CAZEYH010000366.1:0-3423 GCA_964515895.1 uncultured Clostridiaceae bacterium
TAGTGAACGGATATAAAAATATTGTAACATATTTATTAGATTCATTACAGAGTGCATTTATTCAGTTGACATACAAAGGGTACATTCGATTTCTTAAGTATAAGGAAAAACCAACCCGCGAAATGAGCCGGTTGGTTTTCTATATTTATTCTACTATAATCTCATTATATCCATCGTCATCATTTTTATCGTTGTTTTGCTTTTCTGATTTTCTTGTATCATTCTGTTTATATTGTTCTCTTGATTCTCCCGTAGCTTCTCTTACCTTGCTGCCGAAACTATTAATAATTTTGTTTAAATCGATACTTTCACCTTGCTCTTTGCGGATTTTAAATCTGCATCCGAAGATAAAGGAAATAGCTAAAGCTATAAGCAAAAACCAGTGAAGAATAATTGCTGCTAATATGAGGAGGTTTACTGATATATTAATAATAGTTTCACCGGATTTCTCAATAATAAATCTTGTTTTAAACCCTTTTTTAATTAACTGTTTAATTCTTGCACCAAGACTTATAGTCCCATTATTGCTTCTACTATTTGAACTCGAACGGTTTTTCCTTTCAAATTCAACAATAGCTTCAAGCAAATCTCCATTATGTTTTCCGAGAAGCATTTTTGCCTCCTCATAACTACAATTTGTTCTTCTTCTAAGTTCATCAATTTGTTCCATTGAAATAGTCATTTAAATTACCTCCATTTCTTTAATTCCATTTTTTGTTTTTTAATGTTATGTATTTATGTGATTATTATATATCAAAAAAATTAGCTCCATCTTAATATAACATTAGAATTTCATTAGAATTATTCCGTATATTTAAATTTTAAACCTCTCTTGACAAGTATTGCAAAATCTTCAAAAGAAAATCCGGTCAAAATAAAAACTCCAAAATTGATTAGGAAATATCCAAGAATTTTCAGTTACTTTGCTTTATAACCTAGATTCAGTGGGCATTTGCCCATTATTTGTTGACATGTATTATTTAGTCAAGTATAATGTAAAAAATATATTAAAAGCTATGACTAGGAAGAAGTAAGAACAGCAATTACCTTAAAGAGAGTTACCGGTTGATGAGAGGTGCAAGGAAAATGTTCTGAAATACATCCTAAGAGCTGCTCACTGAAAGGGATAAATCCCAAGTAGGCTGATGCCGGGAACCCCCTGCACCCGTTATAGTGCTAAAGTATAAATGTGTAGTTATACATTGTACTTGATGAGGTTGGTATTGCGAAGTATCAATAAATTAAGGTGGTAACACGGAAAAATACTCCCGTCCTTTGAAATTTAAAGGGCGGGTTTTTATTTTTGCTGAAAAAAATTATATTAAAACGGAGGGATTAATAATATGCATAATATCAAATTTTTCAGTGGAGAACAGATACCACTTGAAATGCATAAAGTACGCATTGTTCAAAAATTAGAATTACCTGCTGTAGATAGACGTCTTGAAGCTATCACAGAAGCCGGTAACAACACTTTTCTTCTAGAAAACAGGGATATTTTCCTTGATATGCTAACGGATAGTGGCGTGAATGCTATGAGTGATAGACAACAGGCAGCTATGTTAATAGCAGATGATAGTTATGCAGGAAGCGAAACTTTCATAAGGCTTGAAAATAAGATTAAAGATATTTTTAGAATGAAATACTTTTTACCTGCTCATCAAGGAAGAGCATGCGAAAATATCATTTCTCAAGCAATAGTTCAGCCCGATTCTATTGTACCTATGAATTATCACTTCACTACTACAAAATCACATATCAACTTAAATGGAGGTAAAGTTGAGGAGGTTATAACCAACGATGGACTTAAAATTAAAAGTTCTAACCCATTTAAGGGAAATATGGATATTGATAAACTAAACAGTGTTATAGAAAGGTATGGTCCGGATAAAATTTCTTCTGTTCGTATGGAAGCATGTACAAATCTTATTGGTGGTCAACCCTTTTCTCTTGAGAACTTAAGTCAGGTACGCAGTGTATGTGACAAGTATGGGCTTATACTTGTACTTGATGCAAGTCTGCTTGCCGATAATTTATACTTTATTAAAACAAGGGAAGAAAAATGTAAGTCTATGAGCATAAGAGAAATAACACGTGAATTAGCTTCACTTTGTGACGTTATTTACTTCTCCGGTCGTAAACTCGGATGTGCTCGTGGTGGTGGTATCTGCACTAATAATGAAGACATTTTTATAAAGATGCGTGAGCTTGTACCCCTTTATGAGGGATTTCTTACCTACGGTGGCATGTCTGTAAGAGAGATGGAAGCCTTGACTGTCGGACTTGAAGAAACGATGGATGAAGACGTTATAAGCCAAGGACCACAGTTTATTGCTTTTATGGCAGATGAACTTATTAAAAAAGGTGTTCCTGTTGTAACTCCACCCGGAGGGCTTGGATGCCATGTCAATGCTATGGAATTTGTAAGTCATATTCCACAAAATGAATATCCTGCCGGGGCACTTGCAGTGGCACTTTATATTGCGAGTGGTGTTCGTGGAATGGAACGAGGTACATTATCAGAACAGAGGAATCCTGATGGCACTGAATTGTTTTCAAGCATGGAACTCTTAAGGCTTGCCATGCCAAGGCGTGTATTCACTTTGTCACAGATCAAATATGCGGTTGACCGAATTGTCTGGCTTTATGAAAATCGCAAGCTTATAGAAGGTCTTACATTTGTAGATGAACCAAAAATACTACGTTTCTTCTTCGGAAGATTAGCACCTGTTTCTAATTGGCAAGAAAAATTGATTCAAAAATTTAAAAATGATTTTGGTAATTACCAATAGTATGATGTTTTAGTATGTTTTAGTATGTTTTATATTTTGTAATATCTTATAACAAGAGTCAAATGAAAGAAACTCTCATATGTCCTACAATAAAGCATTTGAGAGTTTCTTTATATTTGTTTTTCTTTATGTTTGAATTTATTTATGTTTTATACTTTATACTTTATATTTTATACCTTCTTTATGCTTTATGCCTTTGCAATCTTTTTGCCATATTCAACAGCATTTTGCTGACTTTCTTCATTGGGATTCCATAAGTTTCTAAAGCCTTCATCAATCACTTCAAACCCCGCATTTGCCAATAATTCGTTAAGAATCTTCGTTCCCTCGCCACTCCAACCATAACAGCCAAAGGATGCAGCCTTCTTTTTCTTGAATTTAAGTCCTTTCATTAGATGTATAAAGCCTGCAACTTTATCAAGAATACCGTTACACACTGTTGGAGATCCAAGTACGACTGTCTTTGATTTGAAAACTTCTGTAATGACATCATTGTGATCACTTTTTGATAAATTGAACATCTTTACATCAACAGTAGAATCAGAAAGCTGGATACCTTCAGAAATCTTTTCAGCGATTTTTTTCGTACCATTCCACATCGTATCATAGATAACAGTTATTTGATTCTCCT
>CAZEYH010000367.1:0-3423 GCA_964515895.1 uncultured Clostridiaceae bacterium
GCAACCTCAGGAAAGTTTTAATTAAACTTTTTTCATCTTCAATCAATTTTTCACCATCTATTGCTTCTCCATTTCTAAGAGTTTTCCTGTTTTTTATCAATTTCCAATATTTAAATACTTCATCATTAACACTATTATGTTTTTCTGTATTTTCTCCCCAATTCTTGCAGTCCAAATTAAGGCACTTGTCAAGACTATAATAATACTCTCTAATATTCTTATTCAACCTTATATCCCTTAAGTTTAGTTGCATTTTAGTTACAGAATTCCATGTGTTTAACTCAAGTCTAGCTGCTACATCCAAATTATCATTTGCTTTAAGAGAATCTACCATAGATCCCATATTAAAACCTATTGCATCTATCAGTAAACCTTGGAAGTATAGTTTCGATTTTAGATGCTTTAAATCAGTACCCACACCTCTGATTTCATCTATGGCCAAACCTTTACAACCAAATACCGGGGAAGGATTTCCCGGTCCAAAAGGGGACAAGAGATCTAGTTGTCCAACATTCTCAAGACTTAAATCTTTTTTATCAATATATGCATCAATCTTGATTTTGGGTATTAATATATCTTCTTCAATAACATTATTTGCATATTTGTTAATTGCAAGTCTAAAATCATTAATTTTATGTGTATCTAGAGTTAAACCTGCTGCCAGTTCATGACCACCATATTTCTCAAGTAAGCTTCCGCAACTGTTTAATGCGTCAAAGAGATTAAAACCTTCTATGCTTCTGCCGGACCCCTTACCCACATCTCCATCTATAGATATTAATATACAGGGGCGATAATAGGTTTCAGTTATTCTTGATGCCACTATTCCTATCACTCCTTGATGCCAGCCTTCCTTTGCTAGAACAATAACCTTTTCATTTTTTAGATCCACTTCTGCTTTAACTGTTTCAATAGCTTGCTGATAAATAGTATGCTCAATCTCCTGCCTCAATCTATTAGCTTCATCTAACTGCTGAGCAATACTTAAGGCTTTATTTTCATTTTTGGTAATAAACATTTCAACTGCCTTTATAGCATTCCCTGTCCTACCTGCAGCATTTATTCTTGGACCTATTATGAACCCAATCTCATATGGACCCACTGTTTTACCTTCTAGTCCGGATATGTTTAATAATGCTTTTAGTCCAATATTAGTCGTTTTAGGAATTATTTCCATGCCATGTTTGACTATTATCCTGTTCTCATCCCTTAAAGCTACAATATCAGCTACAGTACCAATAGCAACTAAATCTAGATACTTTAAATACATATCATTCAGTCCCACTTTGATACAAATAGCATTAATAAGTTTGAATACAACACCTACTCCTGCAAGTTCACTAAAGGGATATTCACAATCCGGTCGGCATGGATTTACAACAGCAAAGGCTTCAGGCAATTTTTCTCCGCACTCATGATGATCGGTTATTATAATATCTACATTATTTTCTTTTGCATAAGCAACTTCATTAATGGCAGTAATTCCACAATCAATAGTTATTATTAAGTCGGAACCTTGCTTTATTAAAACTTCCAGAGCATCTTTGGAAACTCCATACCCTTCTTCAAGTCTATCAGGTATGTAGAAGGTTACATCAGCCCCCACATATTTTAAAAAATCATAAAGTATTGTAGTGCCTGTAACTCCATCCACATCGTAATCCCCATATAATACTATTTTCTCTTTTCCATTTATTGCACCTATTATTCTTTCAACAGCCTTTTCCATATCCTTCATCAAAAAAGGATTATGTAAGTACTTAAGATCTGGATTAAGAAAAGTCTTAATATAATCTTCATCTGTAATATTCCGGCTAAGAAGTACTTTGGCCACTAATCTTGAAACCCCGGTTTCATTTGTCAATTTGTCAATATCTTTTTCGTCAATTTTATTATGAACCCAAATTTTCTCATTTAACATATATTAGCATCACATCGCCTATAAATTATTTTGCAAAACTGTATAACTTGTCTTTATTTTTTTACCAACAATTGATTGATTTAGCTATTGGCTCATATAATATGATTATCACCCAGAAAGTCATGAAATGACTTTCTGGGGAGCAATCGTAATCTATAGTTGATTCAAATAACTATTGCAAGTAGTTATTGATTCAATTATAGATTATTTGACTATATAATTCAAACAAATAATCTGTATAGGGTACAATTAAAGCACTCATCTAAAAATATTTTAATTGACAGAAGTCATGGGAATAATATAAAATGATTTCTGTTGGAATCAGCTATAAACAGCTGAAAACAGTTAAAAATAGCTAAAAGAATCAAGGCAAGATAAAAATAGGTTATAAGAAAAACTTATAACCTATATAGAATAAAGAAATGTGTTTAAAATAAAGAGAGAGGATAATTAATGAAGGATTTAAAACTTAAAATAAAAGATGAGGTATTAAAAAGAAAAACCTTTGCAATAATATCCCACCCTGACGCAGGTAAAACTACACTTACTGAAAAGTTGTTGTTATATGGTGGCGCAATAAGGCTTGCAGGTACGGTAAAATCCAGGAAAGCAAGCAAATATGCTTCATCAGATTGGATGGAGATTGAAAAACAAAGAGGTATTTCTGTAACCTCAAGTGTACTACAATTTAAATATAACGGGTATTGTGTTAATTTACTAGATACCCCAGGACACCAGGATTTTAGTGAAGACACATATAGAACACTTATGGCAGCAGATAGTGCAGTTATGTTAGTAGATGGCGCAAGAGGTGTTGAAGAGCAAACCATAAAACTTTTTCATGTTTGTAGGATGAGGGGTATACCTATTTTTACCTTTGTAAATAAAATGGATAGAGCAAGTAAAAACCCACTGGAATTAATGGAGGAAATTGAAAATGTTCTTGGTATCCGCTCTTATCCTATGAACTGGCCTATTGGAATTCATGGGGATTTCAAAGGAGTATATAACAGACAACTTAAACAAGTAGAGCTTTTTGCAGGAGGAAATCACGGCAAGACTGCTGTTGTTTCTACCAAAAAAAATTTGGATGGGGATAATCTTAGGCAACAGCTTGGCGATTATTACTACGATAATCTTAAGGATGAAATAAGCCTCCTCGACGAAGCAGGTGACGAATTTAATAAGGAAAAAATAATGAAAGGTGAGCTTTCACCCATGTTTTTCGGGAGTGCAATGACCAACTTTGGTGTACAACCTTTCCTCGAAGAATTCCTAAAACTAGCTCCTTCTCCTGGTATGAGAAATATATCTGCCGGTGAAGTACTACCTGATAATGAAAAATTTACTGCATTTGTTTTTAAAATACAGGCTAATATGAATCCTGCTCATAGAGATAGGATAGCTTTTATGAGGATATGTTCAGGACGTTTTACTCGTGGTATGTCAGTCTATCACGTACAAGGAGAAAAAGAAGTAAAATTGGCTCAGCCTCAACAGTT
>CAZEYH010000368.1:0-3408 GCA_964515895.1 uncultured Clostridiaceae bacterium
TTTATTTTAGAAAGGGGTTATTACAAATGGATAGGTTGTTAACAGAAAAAATTAGGGCTGAAGTATTAAACAGCGGAATGGATTTAATAGGGTTTGCACCTGTTGGGAGATGGAAAAATGCACCTTATCTGTTAAGTCCCAAAGCAATACTACCGGAATCACAAACTGTTATTGTGGCCGGCATACATATAACTGATGCTTGGACTGAGATGGGTGGTGAACCGGATCCTCAAACTATGGGTCCGGGTGGCTGGATGGATCAAAATTCACTTCTTGACAGGATAGCATACCGTGTTGTCAGACTTTTAAATGATTATGGCTATAAGGCTACCGGTGTTGCTTCTTCTAATATCTGGAGATACAGAAAAATGGATGGTTTGGATAGCTGGTTTACTCCTGATCTTTCGCACATTCATGCTGCAACTGCAGCAGGTCTTGCACAGATAGGCTGGCACGGTATTTCCATAACACCTGAATTTGGTCCAAGAGTACGCTTTATTTCTATAGTTACTGATGCTCAACTCGTGTCTACACCAATGTATAATGGACCTGACCTATGTGATCTTTGTATGGAATGTGTTAAAGCATGTCCATCGGCAGCATTAAAAAGGGACTTTGATGGAGATCCGCGAAAAGTAGTCATTGATGGAAAAGAATTTAAGTATGCCAATAAAAATATCTGGCGTTGTGCCTGGGCTGAGCATTTTAATCTTGACCTTCAATCAGAAACCCTAAAAAAGGATCATATTGATGAAAATGATATTATTCTTGAAAAAGAAAAATATCCCGATAAAGGCCATGAAAGAGGTGTTTGCCAGAAAGTATGTATACCGCCACACCTTAGGACTGATAAAGATTCTTTTGGACGTGAAGGTAAAAAGATATCTTTAAATAGAATAAATAGAAGATATCCTGATGATATGCCTACCCTGAAAAAGATGAGGGACGACATAATAGCCAAAGCTGTGGAGCTTGGTGTTGAAATAGTTGGCGTTTCCCGTCTTGATGCACAGAGCAAAGTTGGTAAGGCAGTTTTGTCACAGGCACCGGGAATGAATACTGTTATGGGATTTGCATTTAGTATCCCAAAGGAAGCAAAAACAAGAAGAAATTATAATTCTTATGTAAGCAATGCATATAGTTATGCTATAAGTAAAAAAATGCATCATATTCTTTTAAGGATTGCCCGGTTCATTGAAGATTACGGATACTATGCTGCATCTTATACCGGTATGCTTCCAACAAAAGATATTAATCTAAAAGAAGTTGTAATCAACGAAAATTATGAGAGTAATCGTTACGGTGAGAAAACTCCTCTTATAGCTTATGAACTGGCTGAAATCGTAGGCGTCGGTATGATAGAAGAAGATTTCAAAACTCCGGAGTTCGGAGAAGATGTTATAGTAGGAGCCATTGTTACTGATGCAAATCTCGATGAACTGAAGTATGATTTAAAACAAGGTAAAGAATACATAAACATGCCCTATATCCCGAATAGAATGTTAAATAAACCCAACACATTGAGAAGTGTTATTGAGAATATAGCTCGACAGAATCTAGTATCTCTTTTTGGAGTTGCACCTGCACAAATATTTGACAGCATGGTTCCCATTCTTAAGGAAAATTTAAATGAAGATGAACTAGGCTATGGAGTAATAGACGAAAATAGAAAACCTCAAGGCAAATGGATATCAAAAATTATAAAGGAAGATGTTAAAATATGTAGTCCGAAAGACTATATGAATGATGCCCAATCAGTAATTGTTCTAGGTATGAATTTCCCCGGAGAGCTTATTGAAAACTTAGGGCTTGACACATCCAAACAAATAGGAACCTATGCTTATTATACATATCAGACTATATTTGAACTCAGATTTGCTGCTTTGGAAGTTGCAAATTACTTAAATAAACTTGGTTACAAGACCTTAATGACTGAAAATATGCTTGGAATAGGATCAAAGGTTGATAACCCAAGAGGTCTGTTGCCCGATTTCAGATGTAATGCACTAGAGGGTGTAGCTGCAGGACTCGGAGAAATAGGGAAAAATGGGGGACTTCTAACTCCTGAATATGGAGCTCATCAAAGACAGATAGTAATAATAACAGATGCGGAATTACCATATAATACTCCTTATAATAAAGAAAAAATATGTTTAGAATGCGGGAATTGTATTTCAAAGTGTCCTATGAGTGCTTATGAAGAAAAATATTTTACAATTTCAATTGGCAATAAGAAGGTAGCTTACCCCCTTATCAACCGCTACAGATGTGATTGGGCTAAAAAATATAGTCTTAACAAAGATGCAGGGCATGAGCTTGTTGGTAATAAAACTCATGTAGAACTACCTAATGAAGGTGAACTCAATATAGAAAAAGTTGCTGAAGCCTGTAATTTAAGGGATGAAATAATGAAGAGAAGAAGCGTAATACTCGAACCTTGTATCAGGTATTGTAAGGCAGGGGGAATAAAACATAAAAGATAATGATGAGTTGTTATTTTAAAAATGCTTGTAAATTCAAGAATAAGGTTCTATAATAACTTTGAGGCTCTTGGACTTTACTTTGCGCATAGAAAGTAATATTTTCTATCCAAGAGCTTCAAATATACTAAAGATGTAGCAAAGGAAAATAAAGGAGCGTATTGATTTGAGCAAAACTATTATCAATTCTATAAATAAAGCACTTACAATTTTGGATATTCTTGTGTTTGAGGATTTTGAAAACGAAGGTATCGCCCTTTCTGAACTTTCAAAAATGACTGAAATTAAACCCAGTACACTACATAATATACTTAAAACAATGGTTCACTGTGGCTATGTTCAACAGTATGATAATTTAAAATATGCTGCAGGTATGAAATGCAAGAGTATAGGATTTCTGAACAAGTTCTCACCCGGTTTACCTCTATATAATAAAATCGAAGTAATTATATCAGCGTTAAGCAAAAAACTTAGTGAGGCTGTTGTTTTTGCCGTACTTATCGATGGAAACCGCATACCCGTAGTAACATGTAATAACGATAATGTTATAAAAGTAGATTGTAGGTCCCTTGAACAGAAAAGTATTTATTCATTGGTTACAGGAAGAATATTGACAGCCTTTGCAAATCAAAATAACTTAGAACTTATAAAAGAAAAATGGGGATTCCCTGGAGAGAAATGGGATAATATTAATACTGACTTAGAACTATCAAAAGCACTTAAGAATATACAAGAAAAAGGTTTTGCTGAAAACATTGAAGGAAATTCTCTTTATAGCATTGCAGTTCCTGCTGTTGGTGAACATGGCGAAATAGCATCTATAGGTTGTTATGCTCCCCTTTTTAGATGTGACGATCAAAAGCGTATAAAAATACTAAATGAGCTAAAAAAGACGGCAACAGATATTAAAAACTATTTCTAGTACTAC
>CAZEYH010000369.1:0-1947 GCA_964515895.1 uncultured Clostridiaceae bacterium
CTACAACCCAAAAAATAACCATAACTCTAGGATAATACCACACATATTCAGCTACACCTACTACTAAAATCCCTGCAAGTGATGAAATCCCGGCAATAATTGTATATTTAAGATACTTGTCACTCTCCATCTTAATTCTTTTTATGCCCTTCTTTATAGTGCTTATTAAAAAACCTATAAAAGATAACCCACCAATAAGGCCTGTTTCAATCCATACCTGAATGTATAAATTATGGGTATGAGGTGGTATTACCTTTGTATGAAGGGGATAATTTTGCACAACTTTCATAAATGCATCGCTTCCCAATCCTACTCCTGTAAGCCAGTAATGTTCCAACATAGGCTGAATTGTTTTATAAATTAAACCCCTGTAGCTTACAGAACTATCCCTGGGATCCCATATTGTAAGAATTCTATTGTATACCGTTCTGGGTAAAACAGGTATCATAGCTAATCCTATAAATATAAACAATGGAACATATCGCCAATTTATCAACAGAATAAACATCATAAATGTTACTACAAATCCTACCCATGATGATCTGGAATACGTCAGAGCAAGGGCAATCAATGGAGGTATTCCCATACCGACTACAATAAACTTCTTTATAAAAGAATTGGATGCAAATATAACTGCAACATAAAATGGTATAAGCATTATTAAAACCTGGCCTAAGTTATTAGGATTTTCCATGGTTGAATAAACCCTTCCCGGCATACCTACATTAACGCTTAAATCTGTTTGTGCAGGATTTACCGGAACACCTTTAATTCTCTGCAATATAGCGTATAATCCAACAAATGTAATTCCCATTAATATGCTTTCTATAACAGTAGAAAGCTGTTCTTTTGAATTAATTGAATTTACTAATATTAAAACTAGAACCAAACAGTTCAAATGAAAAACTAAAAACCTAAGGCTAAGGCCGGGAAAAATAGAAAATACTTGTGCAAGAATAATAGATATCGTAAATATCGCAAGATAAAAATTAATATACTTAAAATTAAAATAGGTGTCTTTATCAACAACTGTTTTAATAAAAAACAATATTACAAGGGCAAAAGCCATCATTGTTGTAAAAATATTGTACCAAAAACGGTGTGGTGTAATTACCATTACAAAGAGGGCAAGTGATACCAATATATGCAGGTTATTGGCAGCAAGCATTATGAGTTTATATACATGGCTATCAGTAAATACATATTGCTTTTTTCCATACCTTCGTCTCATTGAGTTTGTTGGTGCATGCAAAATCCTAGCAAAAAAGTCATAGGTCCTGCTATATTCCCAAACCCTTACCAAAGTTCCCTCACGTTTTATTACTTCAAGTAACACACAAGATCCGAATAGCCATCTAAACCAGTCGGCAATTCTTTTTAAAATTAAATATAACCGACTACTCCTGAATGTTTTGAGGAGGTAATTCCCGGCTATGGATATATTCCTGATTACAAAACTATCCGATACCAAAATATATTACTCCTCCTTCACTTTTTTTATATCACTGACACGGGTCCATATAACACCATTCCCTGCCCTAAGTTCAAGAGATCTCCCTACATAATAATCAGCATTATTAAAAATAACACCTGTATCTGTAAATATACCTTCTCCTTGCACATAAAGCTTCATTGACACATAGCCCGGTCTTGTAGTCTGTATTAACTTACCCTGTGCATCAGGTGCAAAGACAACAGAATCGTCTGTTTCCTTGGCAACAACTTTACCAAAAACAGCATTCTTTACAGAGTCTTTAACCTGATCTCCCACATTAATTGCATCTGCTACATATGCTGGTAAATCTTCATTATAGAAAACTATTTCAATATTTTCGGTCTTTTTAAACAGGCTGGTAGAAGAAGAAATAAACTTATAGGCTACACCTGCTATTCCAAGAACAATTACCGCTACAACAATAAAATCTACAATATTTATTTTACCAAATA
>CAZEYH010000369.1:2047-3400 GCA_964515895.1 uncultured Clostridiaceae bacterium
CCAAGAACAATTACCGCTACAACAATAAAATCTACAATATTTATTTTACCAAATAATCTTCCCTTCTCATCAATAAGCATTTTTACTTCATCCTTTCAAATTATTTCTGATACTGTCAACGTATAAATTATACGTTTTCTCAGCTACTTTATCAAGATTAAATGTTTCTTTAACAGCTTTCAATGCATTGGCTGAAAATTTGCTTCTCAATGCTTCATCTTCTATAAGCTTAAGAATTGCTTTTGCCGTTTCTATTGGATTATCATATTCGACCATAATGCCACAGTTAGTTTGAGGATTTATAATATCTGCATTTCCCCCCATATTTGTGGCAATTACAGGAAGCCCCGATGCCATTGCCTCTATAATTAAAAAGCTTAGTGCTTCGTGTTCCGATGAGTTTATATATATGTCACTTCCGTAAAAAAGATTTTTTATATCTTTGCGAAAACCGGTAAAAATTATATCCTCACTAAGACCAAGGTTTAATACCTGTTCTTTTACTTCTTTAAGAAGAGGTCCATCCCCCGCAAGGATGCACTTGAATTTTTTATCTGTCATTTTCTTTAATTCATAGATAGAGTTAACAAGATATTTATGTCCCTTATCGTGAGCAAATCTTGAAGCACAAAGCATTACAAATTCATCTTCTTCAATTTCGAATTCTTCTTTAATGGTTGATTCAAGAGGTTCTCCCCAATAGGAGGGATCAATGCCATTAAAAATCACATTAATTATAGAAGCTTTATTACCGTTAGCTATAAGCATTTCCTTACCTTTATTACAAACAGCAATAATATTTGCTTCAAAAGATGTCAATATTTTATTAAAGAATTTTTGAGCAGAATTATTGGGGATAACAAAATGATTGGTATACATTACCTTAACTTTAGGATTAAACATTCGTGATAATATTGCAATATAATTTTCTCTTAAGAATTGTGTATGTATCAGTTCAATCCCAAGTTTTTTACAAAGACGGCCTAGCTCCCATGCTGCTTTTATATCAAAAGGATTCCTCATATTTATTTGAAAGGTTTCTACTCCTATGTCTCTCAACCTTTCTACCAATAAACCATCTTCATTATAGGCAAAATATGCTTTTATTTTTTTGTTATTAAGCTTTTCAACCAGTGAGTAAACATACCTCTCTGTACCGGCCTTTCCTGCATGATTTAACAGATATAATACTTTTAAAATCTTTTCCGCCTCCTTAAAATTAGTTGTATTTCCTTATTCTTGCATTTCTTTAATCTTATACTTCTTTATTTCTAAATTTAATAATTTTTGCAGGATTCCCCCCCACTACTGCATAGTCAGGTACATCTTTTGTTACAACAGCTCCTGCACCAA
>CAZEYH010000370.1:0-1172 GCA_964515895.1 uncultured Clostridiaceae bacterium
ATGTCAAGGATGATGAATGACTTAAATGAAATAACGGAGCTTGCTCACCACGGACCTGAAGATATATTTCTTTCAGTTATTATGCTTGTAGGTTCTGTGGTTATACTTTCAACTATAGAATGGAGGCTTACTCTCGTTGTTTTTTTAATACTTATTTTCATGTCATGGTTTGCTATAACTAAAAGAACGAAAATGTCTAGAGCCTTTAGAGATGTAAGAAAAAAGGTTGCAAATGTAAATGCCCAGCTAGAAAGTAGCATATCAGGTATACGGGTTTCCCAGGCTTTTGCAAATGAAGAGTTCGAAAAGCAAAAGTTTGATGAAGGGAATGAGCAGTTTAAAGGTTCTAAAGATGAAGCTTATAAATATATGGCCCAGTATGCATCGGGAATCGACTTTATTACTAATATACTAAATGTAAGTGTAATTGGATTTGGAGGATATCTTGTTTATATCAAATCAATAAATATTACAGATTTGATGACTTTCATGCTTTATATTAATCTTGCGGTTCAACCTGTTAGAAGATTGGCACAGTTTGTACAGCAGTTTGAATCAGGTATGGCAGGTTTTGAACGTTTCTGTGAAATAATGGATGAAAGACCCAATATAATAGAGAAAGAAAATGCAAGAGAATTAAATGATGTCAAAGGCGAGGTAAGCTTTGAGGATGTTACCTTTGCTTATAATGAGGGCGAGGATATACTTCGCGAAGTTAACTTAATAATTCCTGCAGGGAAAGTAGTAGCGTTGGTAGGTCCTTCGGGTGGCGGAAAAACTACATTGTGTAACTTAATACCAAGATTTTATGATGTAGAAGAAGGTTTTGTTAAAATAGACGGTAATGATGTGAGAGATTTGACTCTTAAGTCCTTAAGAAACAATATAGGTATTGTACAACAGGATGTATTTCTTTTTGCAGGAACTATAAGGGATAATATACTTTATGGACGGGTAGATGCAACAGACGAAGAAGTTGCGGAAGCTGCAAAGCGTGCCAATATACATGAATTTATTATGAGCTTGCCCAACGGTTATGATACTTATGTTGGGGAAAGAGGAATAAGACTTTCGGGGGGACAAAAACAGAGGATATCAATATCCAGAATATTCTTAAAAAATCCTCCCATATTAATACTTGATGAGGCAACTTCATCTCTTGATAATGAAAC
>CAZEYH010000370.1:1272-3381 GCA_964515895.1 uncultured Clostridiaceae bacterium
GATGCCATATCGGGAAAGGATGTGCATGTTACAGTAATGGATTCCGATCCTGAAGTATTAGGAAGAATAAGTGATCACCTTGATGCACTGATGATGAAAGCTAATGGATTGCAGGTAGATGCACTGCAGGAGGCAGGCATTGATGCTTATGATTTGGTTATTGCCGTTACTGACAGTGATGAGACTAATATTGTAATTTGTTCATTAGCTAAAAAGCTTGGTTGTTCAAAGGCCATAGCTCGTATAAGAGATCCTGAATATGCTCGACACAGAGAATTTATTAAATCTGCTCTTGAAATAGATTATATTATAAATCCTGAACTTGCTACGGCTAAGGAAATTATCAGATATTTATTGAAGAGCTATTCTTTTTACTCCGGGGATTTTGCTGAAGGTCGAATACTGATGGCTGACTTTAATGCATCAAGTCTTCCCGGCTTCTCAGGGAAGAAGATTATGGAACTTGAAAATATAGAAGGCCTACTAATTGCAGCTATATCAAGAAATGGAGAAATAATCATACCATACGGTTCTACCCTGATAATGAAGGATGATGTGATATATATAATTGGTAAAAGGGATAGTATTGATCACTTGGCACAAAGAAGCAAAACATCTTTACTTATAAAGAATATAAAAAAAGTAATGATATTAGGTGGTGGAAAAGTAGGTTATTATCTTGCAGAAAAACTTACTGAACAGGGAATTTCGGTAAAAGTAATTGAAAAAGACCGTGAACGTTGTCAATATTTATCTGAGCATTTAAAAAATGGTCTTGTTATATGTGGTGATGGCACTGATATAGACTTGCTTATGGATGAGGATATATCCTCTATGGATGCATTTATCGGAGTTACAGGATATGATGAGGAAAACCTGTTAATGACACTAATGGCCAAACAATCCGGTGTTAAAAAAGCAATTGCCAAGGTAAGCAAATCAAGTTATGTAAATATAATCGAAAAGTTGGGAGTTGATATTGCCTTAAGTCCAATTGATATTACTGTAGGCGATATTTTAAAATTTATCCGGGGTGGAAGAGTTTTATCAGTATCTCTCCTTCTTGGGGGGCAGGCTGAAGTGACTGAAATACTTGCTGACAGCAATATGCCTGTGGTAGGGAAACCTATAGCTGAATTAGGACTTCCAAAAGGCATAATTATCGGGGCTATCTATCATGAAGGTAAGGTTATTATTCCTAATGGAAGCTCTATTATTTATCCTAATGATAGATTTGTAGCTTTTTGTCTTTCATCTGAAATTCATGTACTGGAAACTTTTACCAAACCTGCCAAAGGGGGATTTTTTAGTGAACTTCGTAGTCGTAGTAAGGGTTTTGGGAAATCTCTTAATTCTTGAAGCATTAGGCTTGATATTACCTTTACTAGTTTCAATTTGGTATAAACAGCACGATTGGATATCTTTTTTAATATGTATTATTTTAGCGGGAATAATTGGTTGTCTAATGATATGGATACCTTCAATTATTTCGAGAAAAAAAGAAAGTGGAATAAAAAAAGATACCATAAAAATAAAAGAAGCTCTTGTAATTGTTTCTATGGGATGGATATTAGTATCCTTTTTTGGAGCTCTACCTTTTATTTTTTCGGGAAGCATTCCATCATTTGCAGATGCGTTTTTTGAAACAGTTTCAGGCTTTACTACTACAGGGGCTACAATCCTTAAAGATATTGAGGCTATACCTCATGGTATCCTTTTTTGGAGGTCTTTTACCCATTGGATTGGAGGTATGGGTATACTGGTGTTTACAGTAGCTATTTTACCTGCTCTTGGTGTAGGTAGCTTTCAGATTTTTAAAGCCGAAAGTCCCGGTCCCATTGCTGGAAGAATAGTACCAAGAATAAAGGATACCGCGAAAATATTATATACTACATATCTTCTTATGACTGCACTAGAAACATTTTTACTGGTACTTGGAGGTATGTCACTATATGATGCATTAATCCATACATTTGGTACTGTAGGCACTGGAGGATTCTCAAACAGGAATGCCAGTGTTGGTGCCTTTGGAAGCACATATATAAATATTGTTATTGCAGTATTTATGGTACTTGCTGCATCTAATTTTTCCTTGTATTATGCTTTGTA
>CAZEYH010000371.1:0-3379 GCA_964515895.1 uncultured Clostridiaceae bacterium
CAAGTCTTAAATTTGTACAATCTGTGGATTGGAATGATGTATTTGAATCTCTTAGCCACGTTGAAATTATTTTAAGACGAGATCCTGCGAATGTATATATAGAAATGGATTTTGAATCAAAAAGTTACTATCGTAATGCTATAAACAAACTTGCAAGAATGTGTAATGTTTCTGAAACCCTTATTGCTATTAAAGCTTTAGAATGTGCAAAGGAAGGAAACATACAAAATAAAGCGAAAATTGCGAAAATTCAAAGTGATATAAATATAAATGATATTATAAATGATCAAACAGGGAAAGAACCTTTAAATCATATAGGTTATTATATATTAGGAAAAGGAAGAGCTTATCTTTTCAAGAAAATTAATTGCAAAACCACTAGCACAAGGCCATTGGAAGAAACTGTAAAGAAATGGCCTACCTTATTCTATCTTGGCATAATAATATTAATAACTTTATTAATTACTTCACTTATAACATATTATTCTTGGTATTCATCAATAAAAATAGGCTTACAAACCATTATTACTACTATAATAACAATTTTTACTGCCATTATTGCTATTATTCCGGCAAGCGAGATAGCTGTTGCACTAACAAATTTTACTGTAAGTCGTATTTTCCCCCCTTCCTTATTACCTAAACTGGAGCTAGAGAATGGAGTACCTGAAGAGTACAGCACAATGATTATTGTTCCTACACTTCTTCCTAATGAAAAAAGGGTTAGAGAATTAATAGAACAATTAGAGGTTCATTATCTATCAAATAAAGAAAAAAACATATATTTTGCACTGGTTGGAGATTTTAAGGATACAGCTTCAAAAAATCTTCCGGAAGATGAGAAAATTATTGAGGAAGCAATTAAAGGTATAAATAAACTAAACAGTCGGTATGCAAATAGTCAGTATACTGATAGTCAACATGCAGATAGTCAGTATATTGATAGTCAACATGCAGATAGACAGCATGAAGATAGTCTAAATGAAAATAGTAGCTATGAAGAAAATGAGCACCATGAAGGAAGTATTAAAAAGAAGTTTTACTTTTTCCATAGAGAGAGACAGTATAACCCGGTACAAAAACGCTGGATGGGCTGGGAACGTAAAAGAGGTGCTATAATTGAAGTAAATGAACTTTTAAGGGGATCCACTCAAACAAGTTATAAAATGATGAGTTGTGATTTATCAGAGATACCCCATGTTAGGTATGTGATTACGCTGGATGCCGACACAAAATTACCCGGAGGTACAGCAAAAAGACTTATCGGTACTCTTGCACATCCTATGAATAATGCTATTATTGATGAAAAAAAGGGAATAGTTACAGCAGGATATGGTATCCTTCAACCAAGAATAAATATTGATATTACAAGTTCAAACATTTCACCGTTCACGAGGATTTTTGCGGGGCAGGGAGGTATGGATCTTTATACAACAGCAGTTTCAGATGCATATCAAGATTTGTTTGGAGAAGGCATTTTTACAGGGAAAGGCATATATGAATTAGATGTTTTTCAAAGCATATTGAAAAAAGCTATACCTGAAAATTCAATACTAAGTCATGACTTGTTAGAAGGTTGTTATATCAGAGCAGGACTTGTTACTGATATTGAACTAATAGACGGATATCCCTCTAAATATAATTCCTTTTCTATGAGGCTTCACAGATGGGTTAGAGGGGATTGGCAGCTTGCCCCCTGGTTAAAATACAGAGTTAAAGACAATCAAGGTAATCTAGTTAAAAATCCTTTAACAAAAATAAGCAAGTGGAAAATAATTGATAATATGAGAAGAAGCCTGGTTAATCCGTCTTTATTATTTTTAATAATATTTGGACTCTTATTATCACCCGGAAGCGGATATGTATGGATTGGACTTACTATATTGGCAATACTGATTCATGTAATTATTCAGCTTATTTTCAATCTATTCACTGGCAACTATTTTAAATATAAGCAAGGGAAATATGCAAAAGGTATAAGTCCGCTAAAAGCAAGCTTGTATCAGGCTATACTACAGTTCATTTTTATACCCTATCAGGCTTATATGATGCTTGATGCCATTATTCGTACAATAGTAAGGCTTACCTTTACCAAAAGGAATATGCTGGAGTGGGTAACTGCAGCAGATATGGAAGCTTCTCTTACAAATGATGTAATTAGCTTTTGGAAGAGAATGAAGATTTCACCGTTAATAGGAAGCTTGGTTTTGTTGGGAACCATTATTTTAAAACCGAAATTAATCGTACCGGCAATTGTAATATCTGCGTCATGGATTATTTCATTTTACATTGCTTATATAATAAGTACTCCTTATGTTAAAGAAGTTAAAAAACCGGTTCCCGAAGACATAATGTTGCTACGCATGTTAGCCAGAAAAACCTGGGCTTATTTTGAGGATCTGGTGACTGAAAGGGATAACTTTCTTCCTCCGGACAATTATCAAGAAGAGCCGTACAAAGGAATTGCTCACAGGACATCTCCTACAAACATAGGACTTATGATAGCATCTGTAGTTTCAGCCAAGGACTTAGGTTATATCGGTTTTATGGAAACAGGCGTGTTGCTTGATAAAATAGTTACAACTATAGAAAGAATGGAAAAGTGGGAAGGCCATCTCTATAACTGGTATAATACAAATACACTTAAAGTTTTAAGGCCAGCCTATGTTTCAACTGTTGACAGCGGAAATCTTGTCGGATATTTAATGGTTGTAGAACATGCTATAAAAGATTGTCTTAATAGTAATCTGTTAGATATGAATGTGGTCTTTGGATTAAGAGATACTTTAAACCTTCTAAAAGAAGAAATAGATGGGATTAAGGATGATTACAATATAATATATATAGAAGAGGAATTAGAATTATATATTAAGGAGAATATTGAACAGGATATTTTAGATATTGGTGAATGGAGAAGATTGCTAGATGACATAATTTTTGCTATGAAGAAATTTGAGTCACAACTTATTTCATACAGAAAATTGAAAAGTTCGATTTGGTGGAACAAACTACTTTCAATGACTAAAAAATTCCGAAATGAAATTACTGATATTTTACCGTTATCTAAAATATCAATATATGATGATCATTCGGCTAATCTTGATGCAAGTGATAGAGAATTTATCGAGGGATTATTGTTTAAGTATTTGAAAAACTCAAAATACAAAGATTTGATGATTATTCAATTGCCAGCTATATATGAATGTATGCTAAATGAGATTGAAGCATATGGTGGGGAAAAGGAAACCCGGAATGTGGAATTCACTCAACTACTAATTAAGCTTGCAGAAGATATTAAATCTGCAAACACTAAAATTAAGGAAGTTATCAACTTATATAATGGCTTGGCTGACCGTATTAATATATTACTTAAGAATAT
>CAZEYH010000372.1:0-3378 GCA_964515895.1 uncultured Clostridiaceae bacterium
CCACCTCCGCACCTATTGCTAGATTACTCTTGACGGAACAAGAGGTTTGTTATATACTTGAAACGTAGTCGTATCAAGCCTTTCAAACGTTTATCTGTGCAACCTCGTGTCGCACCTAACCCTTTACAGCCCCAATCATAATACCTTTTACAAAATATTTTTGAACAAATGGATATATGAGAATAATTGGCGCCACTACAATAATTATAGTTGCACTTTTTAAAGTTTCTCCGATAACGCGCATATCAGTGAAAGCATTTGTTCCAACAGCACTTGTAGATAGGTCATTCATTGTATTTGCAATAACAATATTACGTAGAATAACTTGTAGAGGATATTTAGAACTTGAATTCATATAAATAAGAGGTTGAAAAAAACTATTCCAATGACCAATAGCAAAAAAGAGAACTAAAGTAGCATATATAGGAATACTCAATGGTATATATATTTTAAAGAGAATTTTCCAATTTCCCATACCATCAATTTTTGCTGCTTCTTCGAGGTCTACAGGAATTCCTTCAAAGTTTGTTCTTAGAATTATACCATAAAAAACTGATATACATCCAGGAATAATCAAAGCCCAAATTGTATCGATGAAATTCAACCTTTTAACTACAAGAAAAGTTGGAATTAACCCTCCATTAAAAAGATTTGTAAAATAGAAAAAAAATGATATGTAGCGACGTCCATGAAGCCTACGTTTTGAAAGTGGATAAGCCATTAATGTTACTGCAATAAGATTCATAGCCGTGCCACTTGTGGTATAAAGTATTGTGTTTGCATAGGCTCTAGCTAGACTTTCTGATTCAAAGCAGGTTTTATAAGCTTCAAGATTAAAATCAACTGGCCATAGAAAAACTTTACGATTCAATACTGCCATTGAACCACTTAAAGAAACAGCTAATATATACACCATGGGATACAAGCATATAAAACCAAATATACTTAAAAAGAGATAGTTTACAAAATCAAAAACTTTGTTTCCTAAACCTTTTTTTTGCAACATTTTTAAGCATCACTCCTCTTGTATTTTTACATGAATAGGTTGATTTTACCAAAGACTAATATCTGCCACCTTTCTACTGATAGTGTTTGTAATAGTAATTAAAATTAAGTTAAGTACTGACTGAAACAACCCGACTGCGGTAGAGTAGCTATATTTAAAATCAATTAAACCTTGCTTATATACATAAGTACCAATTATTTCTGAAGAGGAAAGGTTTAAGCTATTTTGCATAAGGTAAGCTTTTTCATAACCCACGTTGATAAGTGTACCAAGACTCATAAGAAAGAGAATAACAATAACTGGCATAATTCCAGGTAGGGTAATATGATATATTTTACCCCAGCGCCCAGCTCCATCGATAACAGCTGCTTCATAAAGCTCTGGACTAATACTAGTTAATGCCGAAAGATAAATAATAGAATTATATCCAACATTACTCCATATTCCAGAAATTATATAAATTGGTTTGAACCATTTAGGTTGTGTAAGGAAGTTGATAGCTTCACCACTGAACATAGTGATAATATTATTGATAACACCAGTTGTTGGAGAAAGAAGTTGATGTAGCATACCAACTACAACAACAGTCGAAATAAAATATGGTAGATAGCTAAATGTTTGTATACTACGCTTAAATTTCTGATTTTTAACTTCATTTAGGCTTATAGCTAGTATTATTGGCCAAGGGAAACTAAATATTAAAGAATTTATACTAAGACTCAACGTATTCCAAAATATACTAATAAACTTTCGATTTTTCAAGAATCTAGAAAACCATTTAAATCCTACATAATCGCTCTTCCATATACCTTTCATGAAATCATAGTCTTTAAATGCAATAATTGTCCCAGCAATTGGAATATATCTAAATATAATAACGATTAAAATTGGAAATATCAGCATAATATAAAGTGCAATGTCATTTTTGAATAATTTCCACTTGCTTCTATGTAACTTTTGCTTTTCAGCTAAACTTGTATTCATATAGTTAACCTACCTTTGCAGTAAATTATTGCTTTTTATTAATATAACTATAGTTTTGCATAAAACTGCACATTAATAATTAAAGATAATGGCTGTTACCCAACTAAACAAAGGATAGCATCCTTAAGGGTAGTATTTTTCGCAACTTCCGCATCCAATGCGGTATTGGAGAAAACAAGTTTTTCCATAGAAAAACTTCTCAAAAAAAAGCGTAACCTTTTAAAGCTTAAATCAGATGTCCAAGGGGTATCTTCTTCATGGCTTCCCTTTTTTAACCAACCAATGTTGTTGGATTTTATCAATAATATTCTTCCAACAATATATGCAACAGCGGACAGGTGTAAGAAACGAGTAGCTGGAAGTAACGATTGATGCTGATAATCTTCCAAACCAAGATTTTGCTTCATATCCCGTATTGCTATTTCAATGGAAAACCGTGAACCGTAGATCTCAATGATCTGTTCAGCTGTCAGAGACAGGTCAGTACTGATAAATGCATTTATTTTGGCACCCACTTTAGTTACAACAACTCGTACCTTTTGAGGAAGACCCAGTATCCATAAATCCTTTACAACTGCTTCCATAGTTACATTTTTCCCATACAATTGGACGTTTAGTGATACTTTAGGCTCTGTTTTAAAAAGGTTGAGTACTGTGAGTTTTTTCCCTCTTTTTCGTGGCCTTCCACGTTTAGGTACTTCAGGTATCTGAGGATCATCATAAGCAACAGCATTTTTTTTGAGTCTAGTCACTACGTGGATAGGATTATCACGAGTTATAAGCTCTTTAATAAACGGTTCGTTGCTGAAGTACGCATCCGCAACAACTCTCACCCGAAGATCTCCTACCCACTGGGTAAATTGTAAGATGGATGCGTGAGCAGTGTGCCAAAAGTTCATAGGCGTTGTAATTCCCTTATCTGAACAAAGCCACTGGCATACATTCTTCTTCCCGTTTATGAGTCTAAAAATGAGGGGAAAGCATAGGAACCGAGTCCCGAAGAACTTACCTATAAGACCAAGAATACCCCAGTGATGCCCAATCACATATTCTCCTGTGTCTGCATTACCGCTGTGATTTCTCCACTTTTGAATTCCTGGTATTTTTATAGAGTTCTTTGCTATAAGACTTGAATCATAGGCTACAGTATAGGCATCATAGAGTAAAAACTGCCCGGGAAAAGTGTTTATCAATAAACTAAACAACTTTTTCATGACCTTTGAAATAGACCATTTGTATCGGCTCAGAAATCTTTCCCATGAAGCAAGGTTCTTCTTGTAGAAAAAGCAATATCGATAAATATTTCGAGTAGTCTTTCTTCCTTCAGTAACGAGAAGACACCAAATAAAATTAACAAAAAGGTTATAAGTTGGTATTGTAAAACATTC
>CAZEYH010000373.1:0-3368 GCA_964515895.1 uncultured Clostridiaceae bacterium
TTATTAATTTCTAAATAACAGTATGCAATAAACAAAATAAATGTTAAGAGGGATTGATCTATGAAAATATTTGATTACTTAGAGAAATACGATTATGAACAATTGACTTTTTGCTATGATCGCGATACCGGATTAAAGGCCATTATTGGTATCCATGATACTACTTTAGGACCAGCCCTAGGAGGTACAAGAATTTGGGACTATGAATCTGAAGAGGACGCAATCATAGATGCCTTGAGATTAGCAAAGGGAATGACCTATAAAAACGCAGCAGCAGGTTTAAATCTTGGCGGAGGAAAGACTGTAATTATTGGAGACCCGACAAAAATAAAAAGTGAAGAACTGTTTAGAGTTTTAGGGAGATATGTAGAGGGTTTAGGCGGTAGATATATAACTGCAGAGGATATGAATACTACCACCCAAGATATGGCATATGTAAATGATGAAACCGATTATGTTGTAGGATTAGAAGGTAAAAGCGGAAATCCATCTCCGGTAACAGCATTTGGAGTATTTAGAGGAATACTGGCTGCAGTTAACGAGGTTTATGGAAGTGATGATCTAACAGAAAAAGTAGTTGCAGTTCAAGGGTTAGGCGCGGTAGGATACGATGTATGTAAACATCTGCACGAGGCCGGAGCAAAATTGTATGTTACAGATATTAAGAAAGAAAGAATTGAAAGAGTGGCAAAAGAATTGGACGCTATAGCAGTTGCTCCCGATGAGATATATAAGGTTGATTGTGACATTTTTGTTCCTTGTGCGATGGGTGCAACAATAAATGATTTTACAATTGAACAATTAAAATGTAAAATTGTTGCAGGTTCAGCAAATAACCAATTAGCAGAGGAAAAACATGGAGAAATGTTAATGAAAAAAGGAATACTTTATGTCCCGGATTTTGTGATAAACAGTGGGGGAGTAATTAATGTTTACGAAGAAATGAAAGGTTACAGTAAAGAAAGAGCAATGGCCAGAGCTTCTACAATTTATGACAGTGTAAAGAAAGTAATTGAAATATCTAAGAGAGATAATATATCTACGAGTAAAGCAGCTGATAGAATGGCTGAAGAAAGAATAGAAAAGATAGGTAAAATTAAAGCAATTTATTTGAAAAAATAATTTTGCATAACATCAGTCCTGGGCGCATTTTCCATTGGCTTAAGTTTATGCTAATGAAAAATGCACTCAACAGCCCCTCACTCTTACTGTAAAGTGCAGTGTAGTGTAGTCACTTTTGCTTTGTGAAGCAGTGTAGGGGCTCGTTTTTTAAAGATATTATGGGAATTTCACGGAATATATTGATATATAGCGACAAATAAGTAATTGAAAATAATGAAAAAATGAAAGAAAAACATTAGGATATCGATAGTAGTGTTAAACAAGCTATGAAAAATAGTACCAGAAGGGGGAATTAAATGAGAGTATATTATAATTCCAGCATAAGGGGCAAGGGTAAAGGCCTTTGTGGACTTCCGCAGAAGACAAATTGGCAGTTTGAATACGCTGGAACAAAACGCTATATTCCTGTAATATATCGTTTTTCAAAAGGTATTGTTTTTGATATTATCACTATATTAGATGAAATCAAACTCCGTGAATTTTTTGAAAAGTATGAAACCGTCGCGGAAACATTAACACGATTGCAGCAACGCTGTGTAGAGCAAGAACATCCCTACAAGGCTGTACCCATAAAAGAAATATGGATAAACGGTAAAAAAGCAGAAAGTGGATATTCTGCCAGCAGTACCATGAGCATGCCGTGGGTGCAACAGGATGATGAGATGAGATTTGTTCGGAAGGCATATTCATCTATCTTAAAGGATATAACTTGTTTTGCCTGTGAACGTTTTTGTGTGCCATATCCTGAAATTTCCAAAACAGATTCCAAAATTCGAAAACTATTGCGTTTTTTACGTTTGGACAAAGTAAGTGAAATAAAGCTGTCTACCTATCCTTTGCGAAGATTCTCCCTTTTGGACATACATTTTGAAATGTCAGAAGATGAAAACCGAAAGGAGATTTGCTTTAATCATCCCATAACAGGGAAAAAACATACACTGTATTTTCAAAGCGCGGAATTAACAGAGCTTCCCATTGGAGAAAGCGGAAACCGTAACTTGTATATCAAGCAGTCAATGTATGAAATAGAACCTACTTTACCGCAAGGTGATGTTTTGCAGTTTGGCAACAGTATCCAATACACGATGGAGCCACCGGATAATGAATTCAGCCCTACCTCTGCCTCATCCATTGGCATTATTGGTGGGGCATGTGGACCTACCGCAGTTTTTGTTTCATCTAAGGGAGAAGAAAGAAACGTACCGTGTGGCTTACATGGACTACCGCTACATATCTGTTTTTCTGTACCAAGTTTTCAAAAAGAAGATACCTCACACTTTATCCTTGAAGGTATCAACACAAAAAGCTGTGACAGCAAGGAGTATTCTTTACGACTTAGTAGGACCTAGTTACAAATAATACCGGAGAGTCTGAAAGAATTCCAGGTTTTAAATTAGCGAATTGGGTTTAGGAACCGGATTATGTACTAGATAAATTTAAAAAACTTTGCGACTATTAAATTTGTCGTGAAATTAGAAAGGAAAGGTGGTATAAAATGAAAATACTAATAATGACAGACCTTGAGGGTATAAGCGGAGTAAATACAATGCAAATGGTTTCAGAAGAAGGAACACCCGGACATAAGTTTGCACTTGAGCGTCTTATGCTAGATGTGAATGCTGCGGTAGAAGGCGCTTTTGAGGGTGGTGCTTCTGATGTTTGTGTAGTTGATGGTCACGGGGGAGGTAAGAATTTTATTAAGGAGATGCTGCATCCGCGTGCAGTAGAGGTAGGCAGTATAAGTTGGCAAGAACTTATAAGAGGCGGTGAAATCGATGCTTACATGGAGGTTGGTGCACATGCTATGGCAGGTACAATTAATGGTTTCTTGGACCATACGCAAAGTCAAAAATCATGGTATAATTACATTGTAAATGGACGCAAGAGTGGAGAAATAGCCCAGGGGGCAATATTTGCTGGAACCTTTGATGTGCCGTTTGTCATGGTCAGCGGTGATCAAGCTGCTTGTGTTGAAGCCCGATCTTTCCTCGGTGATATTGAATGCGCAGTAGTGAAATATGGTATTGGAAGAAACAGTGCACGTTTAGTTGATTTAGACGAAGCACTTGAAAGAATCAAAAAAGCTGCCAAAGATAGCTTAAAGCTTATCGGTAAAATTAAACCTTACAAGCCTATATTGCCCTTGGAAATAAAGCTTGAGTTATACCGTTCAGATATGTGTGATGAATTGATGAAAAGATGCAATGATATTGAGCGTCTTGATGCTCGAACTGTGCGAAAACTTG
>CAZEYH010000374.1:0-3356 GCA_964515895.1 uncultured Clostridiaceae bacterium
GCCGAGTACTGCACTTTTGACTGCCGTTTTGTGTATTTTTATTTTACCGAAAACATGAAATAAGCACCTCATATTTGAGATGCTTTTAGAATCACTCACTATTACTGATATTTCTTCAATAATATCCGGTATATAATAATACCAATGACATACATAAATATCCAAAGAATAGCAAGATAACGAACAAGTAAATTTGTATCTAGTATCCCCAACGAACCGATTATTGAGAAAACAATCATCGATAGTGTAACAACCAAGAGGGTAATAATATATGATATTCGCCCCGATCGATTTCTGAGACTTTCTTTAAACTCATCTTTAAGATTGATCTGCTCTTCTTCCAACTTTCTCTCATAGACATCTTTTCGCCTTGGTGATGACCAGTAGAAATACTTCCAAATCAAACTTAATCCCCCAACTAGTCCAGCACCCGAAAACCCAAACAACAAACTACCAATCGAGTTTTCAGTACTCAATGCAAACCATAGACACACAACTCCGAATGCCACATAAATCAGCCCAATGCTCAAGTTATTTTTCTTCATTTCTTTTACCTCCTTTATTAGGAAAGAAGATTTCCTCAATCTTTAATCCAAAAAAATCAGATATTGTAAAAGCCAAATCTAATGAAGGATTATATTTTCCATTCTCTATTGCACTGATTGTTTGTCTTGATACTTTAAGTGCTTTAGATAACTCTTCTTGATTTAAGCCCCTATCCTTTCTTAATTTTTCAACAAGATTGTTCAAGTCCCCACATCTCCTTTCGTCAAGTTTCCTTTACATTTAAATTATCACTCTGAGTATTGTTTGTCAAGTTTCCTTTACAAATAATGCTTGCATGATAAATCTGTAGATTAAAATACCAATAAACCCCTTCCATCATAAACAGAATTACTTGTTCCACTTTTACGAATTGCTCTACCTAAAGCCATAATAGTGGCTATAGCACCATCTATTTTTTCTGATGACTTCTCTTTATCTGTTTTAATGTTGCCCGCAGGATCAGTACGAATAAAAATATTAACCATCATCCATCTAAGAACAGGATGTCCGCCATGTGCGACCTTTTCTTCCAAGGTTAGTTTCATAAGTTCCTTGGTTGGTGGAATCATATCTTTAAATCCCTGTCCAAATGGAACAACGGTAAATCCCATGCCCTCAAAAGATAGGAATTTGCTTTTCCCTGGAGCAATTAAAAGATAAAAGATAGGAATTTGCTTTTCCATGTCTTCCCAGGCACCTTCCAGTTGTTCGAAGTGCGCTTCGATACATCGATAATATGGGCTGAGATGCGAGCGGCGGGGCCTATAAACATCCTGTTCCAGTGCAGGGCAAGCGCTTAACATTTGGAAAACCACCCTCCTAATAGCGGTTTATCACGAACAAGACTATCTCATCTTATGGATGCAGAAACATGGCTTAATGCCAATAAAGCGATTGAGCTTGGTTTTGCTGATGACATCATGTTTAGGACTGGAGAAAGTACTGTGCAAGATAGTTTTGTGTTTAGCCGAAGAGCAGTGACCAATTCATTGATGGATAAGCTTAAAAAACCAGTTGTTAAACAATCAACCGAGCCGCAGAGGATGTTTCGGACGGAAATGGCCTGGTACTGATTATGAAACATCAGGAAATTACCGATGTTCTTATTACTCGCCTGAAGAATTATGCAAGTATGGGAATGGTGCAGGAACCTATTAAAGTAATAAGTGAGATTACGATATTCTGACTTTGTTGTCTTCAACTTTCTTTATTTGTTATAATTAGGTAAGTGTTAATTGCAGGAGGTCTTATTAGGGATGAAGAGAAAGATTAAAAGTTTAATTTCCCTGTTATTATCCTGCTTAATGGTTTTTACTCTGTTTATACAGGCAGCTTATGCAAAGAAGGCTGAAACGGAAGACAAATTAGTTATCTTTTCCATTGGTGCTGGGAGAAAATATTTTAGTGAAGCTGAGATTAAAAGCATAATAAATAAGGCTTATGAAAATGGCTATACCAGTGTACAGCTGATTCTTGGAAATGAAGGTTTAAGATTCTTCCTTGATAACATGGCGGTTTCCGGATATGAAAGTGACCAGGTTAAGGATGCTTTGAATCTGGGTAACAAATCCTACTATGATGACCCTGAAGGCAGCTATCTTACAGAAGGGGAGATGAACAGGATTATAGATTATGCGGCAAGGCGTAAGATTGAGATTATACCTGTAATTAACAGTCCGGGACATATGGCCGCTGTAATCTACGGTATGGAAAGACTGGGTATTGAACACCCTCAGTATAAGGATAAAACCGATACAGTAGACCTTGAAAACGGTGAGGCCGTTGCCTTTACAAAGGAACTTACGGAAAAGTATGTGAAGTATTTCAGTGAGAAAGGTAATACAAATATTTTTGGCCTCGGCTGTGACGAATATGGCGGCGGTGGCGGAAGAGCCTGCTGGGAGCAGCTGCAGCAGACCGGCAAATATAAGATCTTTATTTCCTATGTAAATGAATTGGCGAAAATGGTAAAATCCTCTGGATTAAAACCAATGTGTTTTAATGATGGTATCTATTATGCGGAAAATGATATTATGGGAAGCTTTGACAAGGATATAATCGTCTCCTACTGGACTAAGGGCTGGAGAACACCTTCCTATTCCTACAATGTGGCATCGGCAAAGTATCTTTCTGAAAAAGGTCATAAAATATTAAATACAAACGATGGCTGGTACTGGGTAATTGGTAATAACGGCTTTAGAAAAGAGGATAACGGCTATGGTTATGTCAAGGCACTTTTCAAAACCTCAACTATGAATTTCAACAATGTCAGAGGAGGCCGTAAGATTCCTACAATTGGAAGTATGCAATGTGTATGGGCTGATTTCCCGGAAGAGAAGACCGATTATTCAAAGATATTCAAGCTTATGCATTTTTTCAGTAAGAAAAATAGAAAATATATGAGGAAGATATAAAATAAGAGGCTTTCAGCTGGAAGGACAGAAAAGAACAGCGACAAAAAGAAGTGGATGAGTACAAGAAAATGATCAAAACGATATTTCAAGAAAGCAACGGAACCTATGGTGTTGATCGTATTTGTGGTGAACTAAGGAAGCGTGGTAAAATTGCTTCTTACCACCGTGTTAAGCGCTTTATGGACGATATGGGGCTTCACTCTATCCATAAGCGTAGACGTCAAAGAACCCTTACAGACAGCCGTAGAGCACGCGGCGATGAATATGTCAATCTGGTTAAGGACTTGGAAATAACAGAACCATTTCAAGTTGTATCCAGTGATATCAGTTACATCCGCACCATGCGGTGTCCCCTGCCCCATAGACAGACTAAACACATAGATAGCTTAATAAATC
>CAZEYH010000375.1:0-3340 GCA_964515895.1 uncultured Clostridiaceae bacterium
ACATGACATTTTATCAGAATAAATTCAATATGACATTATCACAGAATAACTACATAAAAAATTTTTTGTACTTGAAATATCAGGATAGTTTAAGTATAATAATAGAAACCATGGTAAGATAGCAATATTTTAGAGATATATTGCATATAATAAAAAAGTATAAAAAGTATAATATAATAAAATAGGGTATATAGTTAAAAAGACGATGATAGGGAAGAGTACATATGGAGGCTTTTTAAGAGAACCGGCGTTTGGTGCAAGACTGGTAAGCACCCATATGGAAAGCAGCTCTGGAGTTGCTTCCTAAGAAATAAGGATTTATACCTGAAATATAGGTATATGCCTTAATTAGGGAAAGACGTAATTCCTCACGTTATAGAGGTAGGCGTAAGATGCGCTAATAAAGAGGATACATTAAATAAGTAGTAATAATATTTTATTGTGTCAAATAGGGTGGTACCGCGTAAAATAAACCTTCGTCCCTAATATGGGGGGCGGAGGTTTTTTAATTTTAAGAAAACCATAAAAAATTAAAGGAAGTGTGATTTTATGAAGAAGAATGATATTGATTTTACACAAGAAATACTGGAAATATTGGAGAATAATAGTAAATATACTGATGAACAAATTGCGGTTATGCTGGATAGGAGTGTTGAAGAAGTTAGAGAAAAGATAAAAATATTAGAGGATGAGAATATTATAGTAGGGTACAAAACTGTTGTTAATTGGGAGAAAATACCTAAGGAAACTGTTACTGCTTTGATTGAAGTAAAAGTGACTCCTCAAAGAGGGGAGGGCTTTGATAAAGTAGCTGAAAGAATTTATAGATATCCGGAAGTTAAAGCATGCTATCTTATGTCAGGTGGTTTTGATCTTACCGTTATTATCGAAGGTAAAACGCTGAAGGAAGTTGCCTTTTTTGTGGCAGAAAAATTAGCCCCACTTGATTCAGTTTTAAGTACATCTACCCATTTCGTATTAAAAAAGTATAAAGAAAATGGGACAATTTTCGAATGTGAAGAAGGGGATCATAGGGAGGTTGTTATATTATGAATGTATTCGAGATGATTTCACAATTAGTTAAAAACGTGCCTCCTTCAGGAATAAGAAAATACTTTGACATGATAAACGAGATGGATAATGTTATTTCTCTTGGTATAGGTGAACCGGATTTTGTAACTCCATGGAACATTAGAGAGGCCGGAATATACTCATTAGAAAAGGGACATACCCATTATACTCCCAATTCAGGGTATATGGAGCTTAGAGAAGAGATTTCAAAGTATATTTATAAGAAAACTGGAGTAGAATATAACCCCCAAAATGAAATAATTGTTACTGTAGGAGGAAGCGAAGCAATTGACATATCCTGTAGAGCTTTGGTGGGTCCTGGTGATGAAGTTATCATTCCGGAACCATCTTTCGTAGCTTATAAACCTTGCACCATATTTACAGGTGCTACACCGGTAATCATAAATTTAAGGGCTGAAGATCAATTCAGGCTTACCCCTGAACTTTTAGAGAATGCAATTACTCCACGTACTAAAGTACTAATACTTCCGTATCCCAATAACCCGACAGGTGCAATTATGAAAAAAGAAGACTTGGCTAAAATAGCAGAGGTATTAAGAGATAAGGATATCATTGTAATATCAGATGAAATATATTCAGAACTGACATATGAAGGTGAACATATATCTATAGCAAGCTTTCCGGGTATGAAAGAAAAAACCCTTCTTATAAATGGATTTTCAAAAGCTTTTGCAATGACAGGATGGAGATTGGGGTATGCATGTGGGCATCCTGATTTAATAGGAGCAATGTTCAAGATACATCAATATGCAATAATGTCTTCACCTACTACAGCCCAAAAAGCTGCAATCGAAGCCTTAAGGAACAGTGCTGATGATGTGAATACAATGGTTAGAGAATACAATCGAAGAAGAAGGATTATGGTAGATGGTTTCAAAAAGGCGGGTTATGACTGTTTTGAACCTCTTGGAGCTTTTTATGTATTCCCGGATATAAGAAGTTCGAAGCTTAACTCTGAAGAGTTTTGCGAGAGACTTCTCCTCGAAGAGAAGGTTTTGGTAGTTCCAGGTACAGCTTTCGGTCAATGTGGAGAAGGATTTGTAAGAGCAACTTATGCAAACTCCATGGAAAATATTATTGAAGCACTAAAGAGAATTCAACGTTTTGCATAAAGACAGTAAAGTTACAAATCAAATTAACCATAAAAACCCAACGATATTTGCATTTTTTTATAATTTATTGTAAAATAATGTAGAATGTTTTTTATGAATTGGGGTGAAATATGTGGGATTTGCAAAAACTATTAAACAGCTTAGGGAAGAAAACCACTTATCCCAAAAAGATATTGCCGAGTATCTAGGGGTTACAAGGCAAGCTGTAGCTTCCTATGAGCTGGCAAAAAGAGAACCTGATTATTCAGTGTTAAGAAAGCTGGCAGATTTTTTTGGTGTTTCTGTAGATTATTTATTGGGTAGAACTTCATGTAAAGATATCAATGTGATAACTGTTGCTGCAAACATTAAATTAATAAAAGGCAAACTTACCTTAGAAGAGTTTTCAAAAGACATATTCAGGAAGACAGGTACGATGATTACTCCTGAAATGTTAGAGCTTTACACATCGGGAGAAAGGATGCCTTTTATTGGTACTATAAGAATATTGTCCCAATATGCATCTGTTCCTGAATCTTTTTTTTACAGACATAAT
The DNA here is from genome assembly GCA_964515895.1 of uncultured Clostridiaceae bacterium. GTDB lineage: Bacteria > Bacillota > Clostridia > Acetivibrionales > DUMC01 > CAZEYH01. Next base: position 2,740 of record CAZEYH010000375.1, read on the forward strand.
ACACTTGAATCTTATCATCAAGAAAAAGTAATGTATATGAAAGAGGTGCAACAGATAGGATTGGAATATTCTCATGATTCTAACTATACAATACCTTTAGCACTTAATTATATGGATATTAATTTAGCTCAATGGGTAATGAATAAAAATAATTTAGAATACATTAGACTGGCTAGGGAAATTCAGGAAACGGATCTTCCTATAGATAGTATCCGATCAGTTATCGATGTTTTGAAGTCTATTAAATAAGGGTAGCAAATAAATTAATGCGCCCCTTGAGTAATGATTCAGTTGACAACTTATTATATACAATGGATAATAGACTTGTAAAGTATATTAATGTTAGCAATGATTAATCTTTAGTAAAGAGTGAAAGGAATGATAACATGCTTGAATTGGAGCAATTTAAATTGGAAATTGAAGATTTAGCAAATGAATTAAAAGAATTGAGGGATTCACTTTGACATCCCGGTTATTAAAAATGAACTGGAAGAACTTGAACAAAAGGCAGCTGATCCCAATTTCTGGAACGATATAGAAGCTACACAAAAGGTTATGCAATCTATAAAATCATTGAAGACAACAATTGAAGACCTTGAAA
>CAZEYH010000376.1:0-3325 GCA_964515895.1 uncultured Clostridiaceae bacterium
GATAAAAAACCGAGGCTATCTTTTTTGAAAACAGCCTCAGTCCTTTGTGCATTTTTGTTACAGTTTACTTTTGAGAAAAGCCTCCACTTCTACACTCATCTTCAGGTCTACACCTTGAATTATTTACACTACAAATGCCTCTTGTCGTTCTGACTTCAGGAGAGATTTCTCTACCAGCTTCCATCTTATTGGATTGTCTAAAATTAATGCAATCTCTACACTTCATTATTTACCTCCATCAGCAATTAACAAATTTAAATTTTTTGTATATTATTTACATAGTAAAAGTTTGCTGTATTGTGCCCATTTCCTGTTGTGCCTGGGAAATTTGCTGTTGGTTTGCACTTTGTACCTGATACCAGCCCTTTTGTGTCATTAAGTCGAATATTTGTTTCTGATGCTTAAATGTCTTGTTAAGTATGTTCGTTGCATCATTTCTAAGATTCTGGTTTGCACTTTCGAGAACTAATGTAGTTAAGGATGATGCACTAAGCTTATGCTGATTCAGTAGAACATTTACTATTTCCTTATCAGTTATATTTCTCATTAATACACCTCCAATTATTGCATTGTTGCTGAACTAATATGTTTCATCAGCATTTGAATATCACTTTGGTGTTCTTTTGCCATTTGTTGGCACATCCCCTTAACTTGGGGATCAGAAACCATTTCTGTACAGCCTTCCATAAACTTAACTGCGTTTTCTGCCATCTTTATATTATCTTGAATTAACAGCAGTTCTTTTGTCGTTAAAGCCATAAAAATCCTCCTTCAATATTATTGTCGTAAATTATAATCTGCAAATTTTCTCATAATATGCATAAAGCATAAAAAAAGTGTAAATGAATAAGAAAAGCATTATAAGAGAAAATAAAATTGACTGTAATGTTTTTAACTTTTTGAAAGGATGATTATAGATGCTGATTGTTTTTGTAAGAGCATTAATACTTTATTTTCTTGTTGTTATAGTCATGAGGATAATGGGGAAAAGACAAATTGGACAACTACAGCCCTTTGAGTTGGTAGTTGCAATTATGATATCTGAACTTGCAGCAGTTCCAATGCAGGATACAGCAATACCATTAATTAACGGCATTATACCTATACTAACTTTATTAATTGCCCAAATGTCACTTTCCTTTATTTCTATGCTAAGTGTAAGAGCGAGAGGAGTTATATGTGGCAAACCCAGTGTTTTGGTAGAAAACGGCAAAATAAACGAGGGTAACTTAAGAAAGGAGATGTATACTTTAAATGATTTATTAGAACAGCTAAGGAACTCAAATATTCATAATATAACTGATGTGGAATTTGCAATACTTGAAACAAACGGTCAGCTAAGCGTAATCCCAAAATCTCAAAAAAGGCCCATTAATGCTGAAGATTTGAACATTCCTACTAAATATGAAGGTTTGCCTCTAGATTTGATTATTGATGGCAGAGTCATAGTAAAAAATCTCAAAAAAGCAAATCTTGATGTTCATTGGCTGAAAAATCAGCTAAATAATTTCGGTATTAACAACTTAAATAGAGTCTTATTTGCAAGTCTGGATACCAATGGAAATTTGTACTATCAGGAGAAACTATAATTATATAAAGGATGTAATAGGATTATGAATAATTTTTTAAAAGTTATACTTATTATTTCTATATTGATAATATCAATTATTTCTTCAGGTATTTTTACCAACCATATACTCAACAAAAATTCAAAGATACTGGAAGAACATATTACGCAAATGGAGTTATATGTAAAAAACGGCGATTGGCTAAAAGCAGAAGCAGAACTTGAAGATATTAGAGAATATTGGTCACAGGTTCAAAGCACATGGGCTATGCTGCAAAGCCATTTTGAGATGGATAATATTGACAGTGCCTTGACAAAAGTATCAGAATTTACAAAAGCAAGAGAGCTTTCATTAACACTTGCAGAAGCTGCCTTATTGAAGCAATATATAAAACATATACCGGAAAAAGTTGCTTTCAGCCTAGGAAATATATTATAATTTATTAGCCTTTTGTCGTAATGGTTCATACATTAATATGCCTGCAGCAACTGATGCATTTAAAGATTCTACCCTTCCAGGCATTGGTATTTTAATAAACTCATCAGCCATTGAAACAGATTCACTGCTAATGCCATTGGCCTCATTACCTATTACTATAGCTACATCTTCTGTCATATCGACCTCATAGTAGTTTTTACTTCCTTCTAAATTAGCTGCATAAATTCTTGTACCATTAGTTTTTATTTTAACTAATGTTTCTGCTAGATTATTGCATGAAAATATTGGTATATGAAATATTGAACCCATTGTTGAGCGAAGCACTTTAGGGTTATAAGGATCTACACATCCCTTTGAAATAATGATACCACTAAAACCTGCTGCTTCAGCTGTCCTAATAATTGTGCCCATATTTCCCGGATCCTGTATCTCATCTAGAACAACAATATTCCCTTTGTTTGGTCCAATACCATAATTTAAGGGTTTATAAATAATATCTTCTAAATTATAATTATCCATTTTAATAACAGCTAGTATTCCCTGGGGAGTTTCGGTATCTGATATTTCCCTAAAAAGGCTTTCTGGAATAGCACATATTTCATACCCACGATAATCTGCTGTAGATAATATAGCTGCCATCCTGTCATTTTTAATTTTTTTTATGTATTCTTCTACTTTTATACCTCTTCCGTCTCTTGTATAACTTCCGTCCCTAATATCATTTTCTACAACTGTTGTATCAGTAGATATAAATATGTTTTTAACCTGAGCACTTGATACCAATGCTTCCTCTGTAATCCTTACTCCCTCGACAAAAAATAATCCTTTGGATTGTCTATTTTTTTTTGTTTTTAACGCCTTTACTTCTCTAATCAGTGTATTATTGCTGCTTGAAATAAACTTCATTTCTCATCACCATTTCACTTCCAATATATAGTGTATTTAATTTATATATTATTCCCTTATTGAAGATGTACATGTTCTAAAATTCAAATACCCCCATATTTTATTTAGGGGGTATATAAATTTAGTATGTTTGTATAATGTATCCTTGATATACTTGTCCAAAATGTTTCTACTATCTACTACAATTTACTAATTTGTAATAGTCTTTACCTGGTTTACCAGTTGTGAAAAAGCTTCAAAGTCATTTACAGCCATATCTGCCAGAATTTTTCTATTAAGGTCTATACCTGATTTTTTTAATCCATTCATAAACCTGCTATAATTCATGCCATTCATACGAGCTGCAGCATTTATTCTAGTTATCCACAGTTTTCTAAAATCTCTTTTTTTTGCTCTTCTATCTCTATAAGCAT
>CAZEYH010000377.1:0-3325 GCA_964515895.1 uncultured Clostridiaceae bacterium
GATTCATATGATAGTTCAAATATTAAAGATTGTAAGAATATATATTTTTTAGGATCAAGAGATTACAAAGTTTTAAAAAACTACGCTAATAAAATAGATGTCTTAACAATTCCTTTCCTAATTAATGATATAACAAAGGCAACGTCTCCAGTTAAGATATTTGAATATATGGCTTTGAAAAAACCAATTGTTACAACTGATATGCATGAATGTAGAAAATACAAATCGGTGCTTATTGGTAAAACACATGATGAATTTATTCAAAAAATAGATGAAGCTTTAAAAATTAAAAATGATAAAAAATACTTATCTTTATTAGATAAAGAGGCACAAGAAAATACTTGGTTTGAAAAGGCAAAATCAATTGTTGATTTACTTAGTGAGAGTGAATTAAAATAATGAGAAAGATTTTTAAAAAAATATATAATAAAAGTTTCGAAGAATTTAATAAAACAATTTTTAAAAATTTAAAGAACAATAAAAGAATGTTTATTGTTACTGCTAATCCAGAAACTTTTATGTTTGCTAATAAAAATAAAAATTTTGAAAAATTATTATTAGATGAACAAACAACAGTTGTTGCTGATGGTATAGGAGTAGTTAAAGCTTCTAAAACCATTGGATATTTTGTGAAAGAAAGGATACCGGGTATAGATATTTCAATTAAGTTATTAGAATATGGTAACAAATTGAAAAAAAAATTATATTTATTCGGTGCAACCGATGAAGTAATTAACTTAATAAAAAAAGTATTAGAACAAGATTATCCTGATATTAATCTTGTTGGTTCAAGCAATGGATATGTTAGTGATAAAGCCAAAGTATTTGAAGAAATAGTTAGTTTAGAACCAGATATTGTATTGGTTGCGTTAGGGATACCATTACAAGAAAAATTAATATATAAACATTTAAATAAATTTAAAAAAGGTATTTTTGTAGGTGTTGGCGGTTCGCTTGATGTAATAAGTGGTTATAAAAAAAGGGCACCTAAAATTTTTGTTAAATTAAATTTGGAATGGTTATATAGATTGATAAAAGAACCTAAAAGAGTTAAAAGATTTTATCAAAATAATATTAAATTTATGTGTTTAATTAAAAAGTATAAATAAAATTGTAAGGAGTGGATTATTATTTTAGGTTTTATATGTGTTTTTTTTCCAGCTATTATTTCAATATATATATCAAGTATGTTAGAAAAAAAGAAGTTTGATTTCAATTTTTTGTTAATTAACTATTCTATATATTTAATGTCTATTAATTTTATAATTGTATATTTATTAACATTTGTTTTTAATAATAAATATTCAATATTACATTTTGATTCATTTAATAATTTATTTGTAGTAAAGTATATGAGCGCATCTATATTGTTAAGTTGTTTGTTACCACTTTTATTTATAATAATAAAAAATAATATTGGTGGTATTTTAAAATTTATGTTTAATAATATACGCAAAATAAAATATAAAATGCAAGAAGAAGTTTTTTTAAATTATGTATTCAATATAGGGTTATTTATTATATTATTTGTTTTATTAAATATGTTAATAACATCAATTTTATTTATTTTCAAAATTAGTGTTAGTAATTTCAATGTTATAATTTCAAGTTTTATTACATTATTGTTGGCTATTTATATAATGAAGAAAGACAAGATGACATTAAGGAACATTATAATATCTGTTATTGTTGTTATAGCAATAATAATTTTAAGTGTTTTAACAAGTTGGAAAACATATGATTTAACTTGGGATGGAAATTCATATCACAAAACTGCAATTGGTCAATTAAAAGATGGCTGGAATCCAATCTATGAAAATATAGAGGAATTTAATCAATCGGATAAGAATCCATTTAAAATAAATAATGTATATGGTATTTGGAACAATCATTATGCAAAAGGATATTGGATATATTCTGCCAACATTTATAAAATTACTAATAATATTGAGAGTGGTAAAAGTATTTTGTTATTAGCTGGAATTAGTTGTTTTCTTATTTGTTTTAGTTATTTTAGTATGAAAATGAATATAATATATTCCAGTATTTTATCTTTATTAATAGTGCTAAACCCAGTTTATTATACACAAATTAATACCTTTTACAATGATGGATTATTATACATATTTTTGTCATTATTGATATTATCTTTAACAAAAATTTGTGATCAAAAAGATAATATGGTAAAACCAAAAAAGTATTTTTTATATATTATAGTTCTTATCATTCTTATTAATATAAAATTTACAAGTTTTGTATATTCAGGAATTTATTCTTTTGCATATTATATGTATTTTTTAGTAGAGCCGAATTTGCGAAAAAACAATTTAAAAAGGTTAACCTTATCAGCAATAATTGCATTAATCATCGGATTGTTTGTTATTGGTTTGTCAACATATCCTAAAAATTTAAAAGTTGCTGGTCATATTTTTTATCCATTATTTGGTGAAAATAAAGTTGATATAATGATAACTAATCAGCCTAAAAGTTTCCAGCATATAAGTGGGTTAAAAAAATTTTTCTTATCTAATTTTTCTAAAACTGATAATATAACTTATTTTCATGATAAAACACCAAAACTAAAATTTCCTTTTACTATCTATAAAGATGAATTTTATCATTTAGCAATAACAGATACAAGAATAGGTGGATATGGTATACTTTTTAGTGGTATTTTAATTTTGTCTCTTATTGTTATAAGTGTTGGATTGTATAAAATATATAAAAGAAATAAAGAATTATTTTGGATGTTTTTTATACCATTAATATCAACCTTAATTATAATTATTATTTTAGAAGAAAGTTGGTGGGCTAGATATTTACCTCAATTGTATTGGGTGCCAATAATTGCAATAATCATATTAATTAAATTTTCCTCAAATATAAAATTTAGAATTTTAAATATCATTTTAATTTTATCAATGTTTTTGAATCTTAGTTTTTTCTGTGAGAGAAATTTTATGCTTGAGTATAAAAGTTATGATAGTATTAGTGAAGATATTTTAAATTTGAGTTCATTATATGCAAATGGTAAAACCTTATATTTTTATACAGAAAACTTTGATGGTGTCATGTATAATATAAAAGATAATATTAATGATTTTAAAATTATTAACGATACAGAAAAAATTGATATAGAAAACCACAAAAAAGCAAAAAATATTTATATGAATATGGTTGAAGTATATGTTGGAAATGATTTTAATGAAGAAAAACAAATTGGAGGGAATTTTTATGATTAAAGTAATGACTGTTTTTGGAACAAGACCTGAGGCCATTAAAATGGCACCTCTTGTCAAAGAATTACAAAGTAGAGAGGAAATAG
>CAZEYH010000378.1:0-3312 GCA_964515895.1 uncultured Clostridiaceae bacterium
CACCCAGAAAGTCATGAAATGACTTTCTGATGAAGCTTTAGGCACATTGAGTTTCATCAGCCTTCTTAAGAAGGCTGGATAACCATATTAGATTGCACCAGGTTGCAATGAAATTGCGATTCACTGCAAGCATTCCTGCAGCGAAAAGTCGTAAAACGACTTTCTAGGGAGCAATCATATTATGAGTGTCTTCCTAACATATTTTGTATGTAGATAGCTGTTTTGGAAATAAAAGTGATGATTAGAATATTCCGATGAAAGGTAAAATAACTGATATGGAAGAGCAAAAAGGAAAAATGTTAGACAATACTCATTCTATTGAGACAAAGGCCAGAGCTAAAATTAATTTATCTCTTGATGTAACGGGTAAAAGACCAGATGGGTATCACAATATCAAAACAATAATGCAAACCATTAAATTATATGATAAAGTAGTTATTAATAAAGCTAAAAAAGGAATCGAAGTTATTTGCAATCAAAATCATCTATTATCAGGCAATGTACCATCCGGAAACGAAAATATTGCATATAAAGCTGCAAAGCTATTTAAAGATAGATATTGTATTGATTGCGGAGTTAAAATAAAAATTGAAAAAAACATACCGGTAGCAGCAGGTTTGGCAGGAGGCAGTTCAAATGCTGCTGCAGTATTAAAGGGAATGAATAAGCTTTTTAAATGTGGTGCAACTGATGATGAGCTTATTTCTATAGGACGTAATATTGGGGCGGATGTGCCATATTGCATAAAAGGTGGTACAATGTTTGCAGAAGGTATAGGGGATATTTTAATAGAACTTAGGAAATTGCCCAAAACCTATGTATTACTTGTTATTCCCGATATAGAAGTTTCAACACGATGGGTATACGAGAAGCTTAATCTAAGTAGGATAAACACAAGGCCTGATATGGAGTTGATACTGGAAACTATTATAAAGGGAAGAGTTGACTTAATGGCAAGAAATATGGTAAACATATTAGAAACTGTTACTGCATGTAAATATGCTGAAATAAATGAAATTAAAAAAGAACTTAAAGATTTAGGTGCTTTAGGAAGTATTATGAGTGGCAGTGGACCTTCTGTGTTTGGGTTGTTTGAAGATAAACATATAACAAAAAGAGCTTATAAAAAACTTTTAGATACTAGGTGGAATGTTTATATAACTGAAACGTTATGAGGAGAGGCGATTAAAAAATGTCCGGAAAATTTGGAAAAATGAAGCTAGATGATTATAAACCTTTAAGAGAAGTTATATTTACTACTTTAAGGGAAGCAATTATTATGGGAGAATTAAAGCCCGGAGAAAGGCTTATGGAAGTACAGCTTGCTGAAAAGATGGGAGTAAGTAGGACGCCTGTAAGAGAAGCTATACGAAAACTGGAGCTGGAAGGGTTTGTTAATATGGTTCCTAGAAAAGGGGCCCATGTAGCCAGGTTATCGGTAAAAGACATTATGGATGTATTGGAAGTAAGAGCATCATTGGATGGCCTAGCTACGGCTCTTGCAGCAGAAAGGATTACTGATGAAGAATTAAAGGAGTTAAAGCATGTACAAAGCCAGTTTGAAAACTATGTAGAAAAGGATAACTTACAATGTATAATTAAAAAGGATGTAGAATTTCATGATATAATCTACCACGCTTCTAAAAATGACAAACTTATTCAAATAGTGAATAATTTAAGGGAACAAGTTTACCGATTCAGGGTTATTTATTTAAAAGATTTCAGTAGTACCAAAGAAGTAATAAAGGAACATATGGAGATTTTTGATGCTCTAATAGAAAAAGACTCTAAAGCTGCTGGGGAGGCAGCTAAAAGCCATATAAAAAACCAGGAAATGATGATATTAAAAAGATTAGAAAACAATGACTCAAAATAATTAAAAATCAATCTAAAATAATTAGTATAATCTTTGGATGGTGATGAAATGGCGGATGTAATAATTCTTGCCGGTGAACAACTGATAAAAGGATTGGAAGAGGCGGGAAATAAGGCGTTGTGCCTTATTAATAGGAAAATGATGATAGAATATGTAATAGATGCAGTAAGAGCAGCGGAAGATATAAAAAAAGTTGTGGTGGTAGGTCCTAAAGACAAGCTTTCTAGACATTTGAATGGTAAAGTTGATGCAGTGATAGATTCCGGTGGTAATGTAATGGAAAATGTCATGGCGGGAATAAGATATTTAAAACCCCAGGAAAATATATTGATTTGCAGTTGTGATATTCCCCTGATTACCACTGAAGCTATAAATGATTTTATATCAAGATCAAAGACATTAAATGCTGACTTGTGTTATCCCATTGTAGAAAAGACAGTAAATGATAATAAGTATCCTGATATGGAAAGGACTTATGTAAGAATTAAAGAAGGTAGATTTACTGGGGGTAATATTTTCTATGTAAATCCCCGAGCAGTAGAAAACGGGCTTCTTTTTGCCGACAAGCTTGTAAAGGCACGTAAAAATCCATTGAAAATGGCAAGATTATTAAGTTTTAGATTTATGCTACGTTTAATTTTGGGTAACTTGGCAATAAATGAAGTAGAAGAGAAATTTTCCCAAATAACAGGTATTAAAGCAAGGGCTATAGTTTCTCTTTTTCCTGAAGTAGGTCAGGATGTTGATAAATCAAGTGATCTAAATATAGCGTCCCATTATCTTAATGGATAAAATACTGATTAAATACTAATAAAATACTAATAAAATACTGATAAAATATCAAAAATTGTTCTTAAACCATAGGCAGGAAGGGTGTAGATTTTGTCTGTTTTGTGTGGTGTAGATATTGTAGAAATTGAAAGAATAAAAAATGTTTTTGAAAAGCAGGGACAAGCCTTCAGAAACAGAGTATTTACTGAAAAGGAAATAGCATACTGTGAAAGCAAGAAAGTCACAAAATACCAGAGTTACTCAGCTAGATTTGCTGCCAAAGAAGCGTTAGTCAAGGCTTTAGGTACAGGAGTTAGCAAAGGGATAGTACTTAAAGATATTGAAGTTTTAAATGATATGTATGGTAAACCTTACGTAGTTTTAAATGGAAGAGCAAAAGAACATTTTAATGCTTTAAAAGGAAAGAGCATTTCTTTGAGTTTGAGCCATTGCAAAAGTTATGCTGTTGCCTATGTTATTATAGAGACAACCGAGAATTAGCATACATATATATAGGAGCAAAACGTGTTTGTGTTAATTATTGCTAAATAAAGATTGCTAAACTGATAGATAATGTTGTTAGAAAGAAATGCAGGGGGAGTAAGTTGAGAGAGGTTAAATTTTTACACTGTGCTGATATACATTTAGATATGCCTTTTACTTCC
>CAZEYH010000379.1:0-3311 GCA_964515895.1 uncultured Clostridiaceae bacterium
CCTTTTATAAATAGTATTACCACTTTGTTACCACATTTATACATTATGTAGCAATTACTGGAGTAATTATTCTTATAAAAACCGGTATTATATAAGTTTCCACTAGTGTACCTATTAAAATAAGTACACTGAAAAAAACAGTAGATAAACTATACCCAATAAAATCCATTCGCAGGTTTTGCTTCAGAACCTGTTTTATTGACTTACTCTTTATTATGTTTAGGGAAAAGTTTATTCCATTTACACCTAATGCAATAATACAGGGTATAACAATAATTTCTTTTGGGAAAATTGACAATAATCCAAACAGCATACCTTTTAGTCCCATTGTTTTTATTATAAACCCTGTACTAAAGCCTATAATAAATCCTTTGATTAAAATTAGCAAGAAAATAAATGGAATACCTATTATTGTTACACCTAATAACCATAATAATACTATTATTTTTGTATTTTCCTGTAAGGAAATCATCAATAGTTCATTACTATTTATACTCTGTTTATCCATAATTTGCAGAAAGCCATTTAAGTAATGGACAAGTTCATCTCTCTGTAGTGTACTTAAGCCATTTACTGTAAAAGCTCCTGCTGAAACTCCAATAATAAATATCATAAATAACAGAAAATATCTGTTTACGTTATTTTTTAAGTGTTTATATAATAACTCACGAAATTTATGAAGCAAAGTAAACTCCTTCTTATTACCCTTTTACTAAAATGTTTATGCTATAGCTACTAAAAAAATTACAATAGATACAAAATATATGTAAACTTTTCCGATATAGGATATTTTGCTTCACATTTCTGTCATTCTCATTTGTGTTTTTTATGTATTTCTTATCTACTCATTTATGTTTTTTACCTATTTCTCTTGCCTTTATGGTGCAACTTTCCATTGCTTCAATTATAGCGTAACGGAAGGAGTTTTTTTCAAGAGTTTTTACAGCTTCTATAGTTGTTCCCGCCGGAGTACATATTTCATCTTTCAGTTCAGCAGGAAGCTTGCCTGTTTCTAATACCATTTTTGCAGATCCAAGTACTGCTTGAGCAGCCATTATGTATGCAGATTTTCTTGATATACCGTAAGACACAGCTGCATCTGCCATAGATTCAATTAACATAAATACATAGGCAGGACTACTGGAAGTAAGAGCTACCACTTCATTCATGAGTCCTTCGTCTATGATTTCAACTCTACCTGTTGTCTCAAGTAAAGTCTTTACAGTTTCTACTTCTTCTTTATTGACGGTACGTGAGTCATAAGAAATTAATGTCATCCCTTCGGATACTAACGCAGGCCTATTGGGCATTGTCCTTATTACTTTTGCATTATCTCCCAATATCTCCTTATATATACTTATTGGTACCCCCGCAGCAATTGAGACTAATATTTTATTATTGAAAAGATGTTTGCATGGCTCAAGGGCGGTTTTAATAACACTAGGTACTACAGCAAGTATAATTATTTCTGATTTATTTATTACTTCCTGATTGCTCTTTAATACAGATATTCCTGTTTCTCTTCCTAATTGAGAAGATTTGTCTGTGTCAATATCGTAAATATAGATTTTTTCAGCTGGAATCAGTTCGGATTTTGCTATGACTTTAGCAATAGCTGAACCCATTTTTCCGGCTCCTATAAAACCAATACTAATATTCATTTCTGCCTCCATTTTTTTACAAAACATACTTTGATTCTGTGCTTTCATTATACTTTCTTAAATATAATATCATATATTTAAACAAAATCAACAAGGTAGAAAAGGTGCATCCAAAAAAGCCTTTTTAAAAAAAGCCTTTTAATACTATTGACATCAAAAGAAACTTATTGTATACTAAAAATCAGTCGTCTTGCAAGAAGTACAGTATGAAGATGCATATGATGAATATAATTATTATCATGAAGGGGAGTAGCTCAATTGGTAGAGTAGCGGTCTCCAAAACCGTTGGTTGCGGGTTCGAAGCCTGTCTCCCCTGCCAGATGAAAGCCTAAAGGCACAATGCTTTTAGGCTTTTAGTTTTTTCAAAGTAGCTATGTATTTATGGCTCTTTATGCATCTATAGCAAAAGATGCCAAAACAAATTATAGCAGATTTGTGCAACCGGCGAAAAAATTTGGTCAACTGGTGAAATAAATGGTAAGAATAGGTAGTAATATTGTAACCAATGCGATAAAAAAAATCATTATTCCGCCTAGTTTATTTTTTCTTTTATAAGTCCATACGCCATAGCTCATTGTATAAATTGATATCCATAATAATATAGTTAATAAAATGACTTTATCATATGTTACCATTATTATCTCCCACTTCTTTCAGTTGAAAGAGTTGGAACTGAGCGTATTATTAGTCCGGGTCTACGTATTTTTAAAGTAACTTTAACAGAAAAATTACTGTCCTTATATCTGTCAAGCCACTTGAAATTAGCCCAATCATCCCATGTAATAAATTTTGTTCTAATTTTCTCACCAAAACTGCATATATCAGTACCATACTCTTCCGATGTTTTTTTAAGAAACATTAGCATCCTTTCTCTCATAAAATCTTCAACGCTTTTCTCAAGAACTTTTATATTTTGGGGATCTTCATAGTTTATTCTGCTTTGTATAGATAATATATCTGCTTCAAGTTCAACTTGCACATCTATTTGAGGCTTTTCATCTACCATATTAACTTTTACTACAGGGTTCCTTCGTTTTTTAGCATCAAGCAAAACAAAACTATTTTCATCTAGTGGGTCAGGTACCGTAATATACGAATATCCATATCCACCGGTAACCATTAAATAATAAGTAGTTTCTGCACCGTCTAATTCTCCAACCATTTTACCTCCGTCGAAAACAGCAAGGCCCATTATTTCAGCTTGGTTTTCACCGATTCTCGGAATATTGCCTGCAGTATAATCGCCTCCCAGAGGATATTCGCTGCCTTTTTGTTTGTAAGTTGAGCCTTCAATATTTATATCCTCTATATCTTTGAATCTACTTACAGCAGCAAGGGTTGCTACTGCTTGGCTGCAATAACACTCTGACTGCAAATAAAAATTAAGAAGGGTTGTATCTGCTGTAAACCCTGTATATCTATGAGCTTTATATTCCATTCTGTAAAACTTTGACGGGTTTATTTCCAATAACGGTTTAACATTTTTCAAGTACTCCTCTGCAGTTCCTTTAGTAACAACAACGAACATACTTCCTCTAAATTCTCTTCCCCTTATAAAAGAGTGTAAATACTTTTCTACACCATCCCTGGCCAGGTCTTCAGAAAAAACCACAACCTGTGTATGAGAAAGACTTATTTGCTTGCTTTCAT
>CAZEYH010000380.1:0-3310 GCA_964515895.1 uncultured Clostridiaceae bacterium
GAAGGGAACCTAGGGTTCCCTAGCGAACAAGAAAATTTGCATCATTGTTTTAGGTTATGAACGAAGCGAATTTTCTTGACAGATGGAGGTCAAAATGGAGAAAGAAATAAATATTAAAACTAGCGATAACACGTCGCCAATTATAAGAACAGAAAACCTAGATAGAGATTTTCGCACCGGTAGGGAAATTGTACATGCATTAAAGCAGGTAAATATTAATATTCAACCGGAAAAGCTTACTGTTTTAAGAGGCAGATCAGGATCAGGGAAAACAACATTAATAAATCTTTTAGGCGGGTTAGATGTTCCAACAAAGGGGAAAGTGTATTTTAGAGATCAGGAAATAAGTAATATGTATGCTTCAAAGAGAGATATAATAAGAAGAAAGAGTTTTGGGTTTGTATTTCAATCTATAGCTATAATTTCTATAATGTCTGCTTATGAAAATGTAGAATTTGGTTTAAGAATAGCAGGTTATAATCACACATATAGGAAACAAAGGGCTGAAGAGTGTCTTAAACTGGTTGGACTTGGGAAACGTATGCACCATAGAGCCCATGAACTTTCAGGTGGTGAACAGCAAAGAGTAGCAATTGCAAGGGCTATATCCCATAAGCCGGGAGTCATTTTTGCGGATGAACCAACTGCAGAATTGGACACCCATATGGGGTTGCAAGTTGTAAAGTTATTTAAAACTCTTGTAGAAAAAGAAGGTCTTACAGTTATAATGACAACTCATGACCCTAGTATGATGGAAGTGGCCGATTGTGTATATACACTTGAGGATGGTGAGATAATAGATGAGCGATGGACAGGATAATAATATTATTGTATGTGAGAACCTGGTGAAAATTTATAAAACAAAAGAAACTGAGGTTGTAGCTCTCCAAGGCCTTGATCTAACTATTGAAAGAGGAGAACTGATGGCTATAATAGGTAATAGCGGAAGTGGTAAATCTACTTTACTTAATATGCTTGGCGGTTTGGATAGACCTTCTGCCGGAAAGCTAACCGTTGATAACAAGGATTTGCTAAAATTTACTGATCGGCAACTTATGAAATATAGAAGAGAAACTGTTGGATTTGTTTGGCAAAGTAATGCTAGAAATTTAATACCCTATTTAACGGCAAGGGAGAATGTGGAATTACCGCTTATACTAAACGGAAAACGCCGTAGAGCCTCTAAAGCTCTGGAATTGCTTGATATGGTAGGGTTATCTCATAGAAAGAACAGCAAGCTAAGGCAGCTTTCCGGAGGAGAGCAGCAAAGAGTTGCTATAGCTATTGGTTTGGCAAACAATCCCAAAATACTTCTTGCTGATGAACCAACAGGAGCCGTTGATACTAAAACGGCTGATCAAATACTGGATGTTTTCAGAAAAATGAATCAGACACTAGGTGTAACCGTTATTATAGTTACTCATGACAGAAACATCGCAAGCAAGGTAGATAGGGTAGTGGCAATACGAGATGGTAGAACCAGCAGTGAGTTTATAAGAAGAAAAACATATGCTGAAGAGCTTGAAGAGATGGAAAACGGAGGAATATTTAATGGTCAAGGTGGAACTCATGTTGAGTTGGCGGTACTAGATAGAGCCGGGCGTCTTCAAATACCCGACGAGTATGTTGAAGCATTGGGTTTGAAAGGTAAAAATAAGATAAAAGTAATGCTGGATGATGGAAAAATCCTTCTTGTGCCTCCTGATAAAGATGAAGATGAAAAGGCCGTTGGATAAAGAATAAAATAATGTTTACAAATTTTACTTTTTGGGGTATCCTATATATTGATTGATTTTTGTATAAGTATAGGAATTTATAAAATCCCAAAAATTACTATACTGGGGCTTGAAATAATGTGTTAATTGAAAGGAGAATGACATATGGGTTTTTATTTGGAAATTGATAGTGTATTTGCAAGAGAAATAATTGATTCAAGGGGTAATCCTACCATTGAAGTTGATGTTGTGGCTGCTGATGGTTCCCTTGGAAGGGCAGCTGTACCTTCAGGCGCTTCAACCGGAGCTTTTGAGGCAGTCGAATTAAGGGATGGGGATAAAGATAGATATTTAGGTAAAGGTGTTCAAAAAGCTGTAGATAATGTAAATAACATTATTGCAGAAGAAGTTGAAGGAATGAATGTTTATGATCAGGTTGCAATCGATAACATGATGATAAAGTTAGATGGTACCCATAACAAAGGTAAACTTGGTGCAAATGCAATACTGGGTGTATCATTGGCTGTTGCAAAAGCAGCTGCAGAATCATTAGGTCTGAGCTTATATCAATACATAGGTGGTGTAAATGCAAAAGTGCTACCTGTGCCTATGATGAATATTTTAAATGGTGGAGAACATGCAGATAATAGTGTGAACATTCAGGAATTTATGATAATGCCGGTTAGTGCATGTTGTTTCAAAACTGCTTTGCAGATGTGTGCAGAGGTATTTCATAACTTGAAAAAAGTATTAAAAGATAAAGGTTATAGTACTGCTGTAGGTGATGAAGGCGGATTTGCACCTAATCTAAAAACTGATGAAGAAGCTATCCAAGTAATCTTGGAAGCAATAGAAAAAGCCGGATATAAACCCGGGGATGATTTTAGGATTGCTATAGATGCTGCAGCTACAGAGATGTATCAAGATGATGGAACATACTTGTTCTGGAAATCCAACATTAAAAAGACAAGAGAAGAAATGGTAGAATTCTGGGCTGACTGGGCAGAAAAATATCCAATTATTTCTTTAGAAGACGGTTTGGCAGAAGAAGACTGGGAAGGCTGGAAACTGCTGACCGACAAGCTTGGTGATAAAATACAGCTTGTTGGAGATGACCTTTTCGTAACAAATACAGAAAGGTTGAAGAAGGGAATTAACCTTGGAGTATCAAACTCAATATTAATTAAAGTTAATCAAATTGGAACCCTTACTGAAACTTTAGATGCAATCGAAATGGCCAATAGAGCAGGATTTACTGCTGTTGTATCTCACAGATCCGGTGAAACTGAAGATTCCACCATTGCAGATATCGCAGTAGCAACTAATGCAGGTCAAATTAAGACAGGTGCACCATCAAGAACCGATCGTGTTGCTAAATACAATCAACTTTTAAGAATAGAAGAGGAGTTAGGCAAGTCAGCACAGTATTTGGGTTTGAATGCATGGTTTAATTTGAAGAATAAATAAGGGATGAAAGGGCACATTTTCTTCTTATGCCCCATTATATTCCAGAAACGGTGCTTCAGGTCTCTAGAGCCTGTAAATTCACTTCGGGGCAAATCAAACTCACTAAATGATTTTGATTAAATAAAGCT
>CAZEYH010000381.1:0-3304 GCA_964515895.1 uncultured Clostridiaceae bacterium
AGATTATAGCATACACATCCTTTACTTTACAACAGGTATTAAGTATTGCAAAGTACCATGATAAAGTATTACAATAAGTATTGACAGTATTTATAATAAAGAAGGGATTATAGATGAAAGTTGTAACGCCTACGCAGATGAATAATATAGATGGGATAACGATAAATGAATATGGTATACCGGGTATAGTGCTTATGGAAAATGCAGCACTAAAAGTGGTAGACGAAATAGAAAAAACCCTGGGTATTATATCTTGTAAAAAAATTCTCATATTTGCAGGAAAGGGTAATAACGGAGGAGATGCTTTTGCCGTGGCAAGGCATCTATTTAATAAAGGGGCAGAGATTAGTGTATATATTATAGCTGACAGAAATTCCATTAAGGGAGATGCAGCCGTTAACCTTATGATTCTTGATAAAATGGGCGTCGAAACTTTTGACACAGGTAAAAGTAGTGAAATAGGTGACACAATTGAAACAATTGAGAGTGGTGAAATAGTTGAAAATGCTGAAAATGACAAAGCCAGTGAAACAGTAGAATTGAATAAGACATGTAATATGAAGGAAAGAGAATTGATTAGACAATTAAAAATGCAATTGGAATCCACAGACCTTATAGTAGATGGAATATTTGGTACAGGTCTAAAAGGAAAGATAAAGGGTATAGCATCTCAAATAATTAATATGATAAATGCTTCTTCTAAAAAAGTTATATCAGTTGATATTCCTTCCGGAGTTAATGGTACAACAGGAGAAGTTTCAGACATATGTATCAAAGCCGACAAAACAGTAACTTTTGCACTTCCCAAGATTGGTCTTATTTTATATCCCGGATGTGATTATACTGGAGAACTTGTCGTTGCCGATATAGGTATTCCATTGAAAGCTATATACAGCATGGATATTAAAACTAATATAATTGATAAAAATATGATATCTCAATGGATTCCGAAAAGGGACAAGCAGACAAATAAAGGAGATTACGGAAGGGTTTTGATAATTAGCGGTTCTAAAGGTATGACCGGAGCAGGCTGTCTTACTGCAAAATCGGCGCATAGGTCGGGAGCTGGTTTAGTTTATCTAGCTGTGCCTGAAAGTTTAGGCGCTATTTATAGTAGTTCTTTGACTGAAACTATAACAATTCCTCTAAAAGATGAAGGTAGAGGATATATTATAATGGAAAACATTGAATTAATAAAAAAACAAATGGAAGGAAAGGATGTAATAGCTGTTGGCCCCGGGTTATCTTTAAACAGTAGCACTATTGAAGCTGTACATTGGATTGTAGAACACTCAACTGTTCCCCTAGTATTGGATGCAGATGCATTAAATGCATTAGCCCGGAATGTTCTCCTACTTAAAAAGCTTAAAACAGCTGCAGTAATTACGCCGCATCCCGGAGAGATGGCAAGGCTCACAGGAAAAACCATAGAACAGGTACAAAAGGACAGAATTAATGTAGCAAAAGAGTTCGCCTACAAATGGAATGTAATAACTGTGCTAAAGGGTTGGAGAACAGTAATAGCACTACCTGATGAAACAATTTATATTAATCTTACCGGTAATCCCGGCATGGCAACTGCCGGTACGGGAGATGTCCTTACAGGTCTAATTGCAGGTTTTATAGCTCAAGGAATTCGTCCTGATTATGCTGCTTGTGTAGGTGTTTATATTCATGGCCTTGCAGGAGATATGGCAGCTTCGAGAATTGGTGAACATGGTATTATAGCAAGTGATTTGATGGAGGAAATTCCCATTGCAATGAAGGCTGTTATAGTAAGTGGCTAAACAAATGAGAAAATGCACCCAACAAATGATTAGATAATGTTTAGATAATTATAATTTAATATGAAGTGGTAGGTGGCTAAATAAAATGGAGTATAAATTAAATAGAGCGTGGGCAGAAATAAATCTTGATAATATTGCACATAATGTTAGGGAGATAAGAAAAATTGTAAACAAAAGAGCGGAAATTATGGGTGTAGTTAAGGCAGATGCATATGGACACGGTGTTATGGAAGTCACAAGAGCTCTCCTTGATAATGGAGTATCACGACTTGCAGTATCAATGCTTGATGAGGCAATACAACTGCGCCAGAATGGTATTGATGTACCCATATTAATATTGAGTTACACTGATCCTATAAGGGCAGAGGATATTATAAAATATAATGTAACCCAGACTGTTTTCAGTCACGACTTGGCTGAAGCTTTATCAGATGCAGCTGTCAGATTAGGGCATAAAGTAAAGATCCATATAAAGATTGACACCGGTATGACCCGAGTAGGATTTATGCCGGGCTATAATGCAGTGAAAAATGTTGTGGCAATAAGCAAATTACCCGGAATTATTATAGAAGGTTTATTTACTCATTTTGCTTCGGCTGATGAGAAAGATAAAAGCTATTCTTACATGCAATTTGAAAGATTTATGAGTATATGTACCGAATTGCAAAGAATAGGGATTCATATACCTGTAAAGCATGTTGCAAATAGCGCAGCTATTATCGAATTTCCGGGGATGCACCTGGATATGGTAAGGCCCGGAATAATATTATATGGATACTATCCTTCGTCGGAAGTGAATAAAGATAAGGTTTTATTAAAACCTGCGATGACATTAAAAGCAAATGTAATACTTGTGAAGGAAGTTGAGAATAATACTTCAGTAAGTTATGGAAGGGTTTTCACTACAAAGCATAGGAGTAGAATAGCAACAATACCTATAGGTTATGCAGATGGATATTCCAGGCTGCTTACAGGTAAGGCTAGTGTTTTGATTAATGGTGAATTAGCACCTGTTATAGGTACTATATGTATGGACCAGTGTATGGTAGATATAACTGATATAGATGGAAATGTGAAAGTGGGTGATGAAGTAGTTTTGTTTGGGAAACAAATGGGAAAGGAAATAAAAGTAGAGGAATTAGCAACTATTATAGGTTCCATTAACTATGAAATAATAAGTGTAGTCGGCAAAAGAATACCAAGAGTATACCTCCATAATGGAGAAATATCTAATGTATTGAATTACCTAATATAGACAACCTAATATAGTATTGTATATAGAGAGAAGGTATAGATTGATAATAATTGGTAAAGCATAAAATACAAGTTAAAATATAGATTAAGAAAAATAGGTTAATATAAGTAAAGAAATAAGTTAAGATATGGCTAACTTTATAATTATCAGTATTACTTATGGAAGTGATGGTTTATTGGTAGAAAATGTGCCCTCAAGAGCGTAATAATATTTTAATTTGACCAAGAGTCATTGTAGAATATATAATTATGTTGTATTATAA
>CAZEYH010000382.1:0-3300 GCA_964515895.1 uncultured Clostridiaceae bacterium
TGAGCCGTCACCTGAACCAGGCCATATTTTTCTTCATATTAATTAAATGCACCCTTACACACACCGGGTAAATATTATTATTTCTTGTTTCTCATATCTATTGTTTCCTTATATACATTTAATGTATGGTCTGTTATTACATCCCAATTATACATTGAAAACACTTTCTCCATTGCTTTGCTTTTCATTTTTTCTGCTTCTTTAGGATTCAGTAGTATTTCCAGAATACTATCAGCAAGTGAGTTAGAATTTCCCGTATACGATTTCATTCCATCAATACCATGTTCAACAATTTCTCCCAAGCCTCCTGTATCTGAAACAACTACCGGAACATTAGCCAGCATTCCCTCTAGAGCTACTATTCCGAAAGGCTCATAAAGACTTGGGAAAACAGCTACATCGGCACACTTATACAACTTTGCAAGTTCTTCTTCACTAATATATCCGGTAAAGTATACTTTTGAGTAAATATTTAATTCATACGCAATTTTACGAAGGTATTCCAATTGCGGGCCTTTACCTGCAATTATAAATTTTACATTATTATAATGTTGGACGATTTTGGGAGCTGCATTAATAATTACATGTGCTCCTTTTTCATTAACTAATCTACCAACAAAAAACACAATTTTTTCATTATCAGTGGCATAATTTCTTCTAAATTCATTATCTCTGGAATAGTTTCTAAATTTATCAAGATTCACACCATTTGGTATTATCCTGATTTTATCTTCAGGAAGCTGGAAAGTGTTTTTTACTTCGCTTTTCATAAATCTACTATTTACAATAACAATCCAGGATTCATATGTGAGCCACCATTCTACACTACTTATATATCTTTGAATATCGTTATGTAAACCATGGTTTCTCCCTGATTCTGTGGCATGTATAGTTGATATTAAGGGTATTGAGTAAATATGTTTTAAGGTTTTTGCTGCGAAAGCAGTCAACCAATCATGGGCATGAATAACATCAAACCTACCTGATTCATTTATAAGTTTCACAGATTTTTCCACGAGGGAAAAATTGAATTGTAAGACCCAATTTATAAAGCTGTTTGCGTTTATTTGGCAAGTATGGACCCTATGAACATAAACGCAATTATCAATCTCTTCTTCAAGAGTTCCGTTTTCCCAACATGTAACTATGTGTACTTCATTTCCCTGCTCACCAAGTTTTTGTGCAAGATTATGAACAACCCTTGAAATTCCTCCTATTATCCTTGGCGGATACTCCCAAGAAAGCATTAAAATTTTCATTTTTTTCTCCTTTCTTTGTCATGCTATTGTCATTAAATCAATATTCTTTAGCTTTCCCATTTGCTTAATGTATTAATCTAAGTTATTAGAGCATAATTATTATGAATAAAATGATTCAATTAGTCAAAAATATTGTATAATGGGATTAGTGTTGTGAAAGGAGGAATATTGATTGTCCGAGATGGAATTGCAAAGCTTATATCAACTACCTGAAAACTATGGAGATACAAAAATAGCTTTAATGGCCGTAGATCCACATTTACTTTATACTTATTGGGAAATTGGGCAGGATAAACTGGAAAGTCTAAAAAAGAATATAGGATTAAGAGTATTAGAAAATTCATATACTGTATTAAAAGTATCTAATATATCAAAAAACTCCAGTTTTTTTATCAGACTTAATAATTTTTCTACCAGTTGGTATATTAATGTACCTGATTCCGGCTGCATTTATGTAGTTGAAATTGGCAGAAAACTTTTGGATGATTTTTTTATTAATTTTGCCACCTCAAATCATGTCACAATGCCCGGTGTAAATATAAGCTTTAATGATTCAGTATGCTTTGTAAACTATAAAAATGCTTCAAAGGTTATAGATATCACTACATCAAACCAAAGTCCAATTTTACAATTTGCTATGAGAAAAACGGTAAGTTCTTTTGAAATTTTTAATAATAAGTCTTAAAAAACGCGTAGAATGGTGAAAGGAGGATTCTATTCTGTTGAAAAAAGGATATGTAGCTATTGTGCTGCACGCTCACCTTCCTTATGTGCATCATCCTGAACAAGATGATTACTTGGAAGAAAGATGGTTTTTTGAAGCTATTTCTGAAACGTATATACCTCTTATTACTAATTTTGAAAAGCTTCTTGATAATGGCGTCGACTTTCGTATTACTATTTCCTTTACTCCACCCCTCCTTTCAATGCTGTCTAATCCGCTGTTACAAAACCGATACATAAGATACTTGGAAAGACTCATTGAATTATCCGAAAAAGAAATTGTGCGAACAAAAAATCAACCTGAATTTAATAGGCTGGCCAAAATGTATCTTGAAAAATATGAAAATGACCTTTATATATTTAGAGACAAATATAGAAAAAATCTTATAGCATCATTTAAGGAGCTTCATAAAAGCGGTAAATTTGAATATATAACTTCTTCAGCAACTCATGGATTTCTACCCCTTCTAGCTGTTAACCCAGAAAGTATCAATGCCCAGATTACAATGGGGGTAAAAACATTTGAAAGATTTTTTGGTTTCAAACCAAAAGGAATGTGGCTACCTGAGTGTGGTTATGCTCCTTCAGTGGAACCGGTTTTGAAAAAATATAGTATAGAATATTTCTTTACCGAATCACATGGTATTCTTTTTGCCGATCCAAGGCCTGTATTTGGTACTTTTTCACCTATAATAACGCCTAATGGACTCGTTGCATTCGGTAGAGATATAGATTCCTCAAAACAGGTTTGGAGTGCAAAAGAAGGCTATCCGGGAGATTTTGATTATAGAGAATTTTATAGAGATATAGGCTATGATC
This sequence comes from uncultured Clostridiaceae bacterium, assembly GCA_964515895.1. Taxonomy (GTDB): domain Bacteria; phylum Bacillota; class Clostridia; order Acetivibrionales; family DUMC01; genus CAZEYH01. The sequence goes on from CAZEYH010000382.1 coordinate 2,802, forward strand.
TGGACTATGAGTATATTAAAAAATATATTTCACCGGACGGGCAAAGAATAGATACAGGAATAAAATACTATCGGATAACCGGAAATAATGATGAAAAACAGCCCTATAATCCTGATTGGGCAGAAAATAAAGCAGCTATACATGCCAATGATTTCATTTACAATAGACAGTGCCAGGTAGAATACTTATTAGACAAAATGGATAAGTCGCCTATTATTACATGTCCTTATGATGCGGAACTTTTTGGTCATTGGTGGTATGAAGGACCTTATTGGCTTTATTCTTTATTCAATAAGATATTTTACGACCAGAATATGATTAATCTAACAACACCCTATGAATATATTAACATGAATCCTACAATGCAAGTAACTTCACCCTGCCCATCTTCATGGGGATATAGAGGTTATAACGAAGTATGGCTTAATAAAACAAATGATTGGATATACAAGCACCTTCACAAGGCAGCTGAAAGAATGGTTGAACTTGCAAATGAAAA
>CAZEYH010000383.1:0-3284 GCA_964515895.1 uncultured Clostridiaceae bacterium
TTTCCATAAGTATTGGTATTGCACTTTTCCCTGAACATGGAAAGGATTTGAATACACTGCTGAAAAATGCAGACACAGCTATGTATGCTGCCAAGGAAAAAGGAAAGGATACATATAGCTTTTATAATAAATATATGCATGAAAAAACATTAGAGTATATCAATATGGCTAACCGGTTACGTCATGCTATCCAAGGAAATGAATTCAACCTATACTATCAACCGCAGGTGGATTTGCAAACTCATGAAATAGTTGGAGTAGAAGCACTAATCCGTTGGTTCTATCCTGAAGAAGGATTTATATCTCCTGAATATTTTATCCCTGTAGCAGAAGAGATAGGCCATATACTAGATATTGGAAAATGGGTTTGCGAAACAGCCTTCAGACAAAAAAGAGTATGGGAAGAAAAAGGATTCCAACCTATTAAAATGTCGATAAACCTTTCTAGAAAAAGTTTACTAAGTAGTAATTTGGTACAAAATATAAGTGCTTTATCAAAATTGTATAAAGTTAATTGTCATGATATACAGGTTGAAATCACTGAAACAGATATTATTACTGATCTGAATGCTGCTATTACCGTTCTTAATCAGCTAAAAGAACTGGGAATTAAAATAGCGTTAGATGATTTCGGTACCGGATATTCGTCTCTGAATTATTTAAAAGAATTGCCTATTGATATATTAAAAATAGACCAGATATTAGTAAACAAAATTATTGATGACAACCAAGACGAAGTAATAATAAAAGCAATAATTCAATTAGCTCATGAATTGAATCTAAAAGTAGTAGCCGAGGGAATAGAAAATGAGAAACAATTGTCCCTATTAAAAAAATATAATTGTGATATTGGACAGGGCTATTTATTTAATAAAGCTTTACCGGCAGAGGAAATTGAAAAGTTATTGGTGTAGTATCGTTCCCTTGTTCCTCATGTTCGCGATATGCTATTATAATAGTACACTCTAGCTTGATATGTTTCGAATAAAGCTTAACATTAATTCGGGGGTATGGTATATGAGTTTACGGTTTATATACGGCAGAGCCGGTAGCGGAAAAAGTTACTACTGCCTTAATGATATTAAAGAAAGAATAGACAGAGGAATAACAAACCCTCTTGTATTACTGGTACCTGAACAGTTTTCACTGCAAGCTGAAAGGGATCTTGTGAAAACAATGGGGACAGGTGGAATTATAAAGACAGAAGTTTTAAGTTTTAAACGTATGGCATATAGGGTATTTAATGAAGTAGGCGGCATTACTCATACCCGTATAAATTCTGCAGGTAAATGCATGGTTATACACAAAATACTTGAAAATATGAAGGATGATCTGAAAATATTTTCAAAATCTGCCGGACAGCAGGGGTTTGTAAATACAGTTTCCGATTTGATTGCTGAGTTTAAGAGATATGATATAACTCCGGAAGATTTAGAAAAGGCACATAAGGTATATATTGGTAGAAAAAGCAAAACAGATTTAAATGAAGAAAATTTGGATGCTATAGATCAGCTGCTAATGCACAAGTTAAAAGAACTGGCTTTGATATACAGAGAATATGAAAAAACTATTTGTGATAATTATAGAGACGCTGATGATGACCTTACAATGTTATATGAAAAACTTGATAAAACTACAATGTTTAATGATGCAGAAATCTGGATTGATGAATTTTCAGGATTTACATCACAAGAGTATAAGATTATTTCAAAACTTATGGAAAAGGCTCATAGAATTAATGTAAGCTTTTGCACTGACTGCCTTATAGATGATGATTCTTGGGATGGATATGGTTATAGGTACATGGACCACACAGATGTATTTTCTCCTGTAAAGAATGCAGTTGGAAAATTGATGGGAATAGCAAAGGAATTAAATATACCTGTTGAATCTCCTGTAATAGTGGAGAAGTATAATTTAAACGGTAAGGATGGAAGACCGAATTACAGGTTTAAAGATAGTACTGAATTAGATCATCTTGAAAAATACTTTTTCTCATTTCCCTATAAACAATATAAGGGAGATAAGGATAAAGACGGAGAGTTAAAAAAGACCAAAGATATAAGCATCTTTACTGCTTCTAATATATACACCGAAATTGAATACACAGCAAGAGATATAATTGGTTTATGTAGGGATAGAGGATTAAGATATAGAGATATTACTGTTGTATGTGGAAATCTGGATATCTATGAGAAGTTTATAAGAACCATATTTACAGAATATGGGATACCATTTTTCATAGATAAGAAAAGAGATATAAATAAACATCCTCTTATACAGCTTATAATATCAATATTTGAAATATTTATTTACAATTGGTCCTATGAATCAGTTTTTGGCTATTTAAAAACAGGACTTACAGGAATACCAAGAGAAGATATTGATTTAATAGAAAACTATGTTTTGGCTTGTGGAATAAGAGGAAATAGGTGGACAAGAGAAAAGGATTGGGATTATATTCCTGACATGACATGGGACTATGAAAAAAGGCAGGAATATAATGATTTATTAATAAGAATAAATGAAATACGCAGAAATATAACTATTCCCCTAGAAGAATTTCATAATAAGGCTTCAGGAAGAAAAACAACAAGAGAAATATGTGAGGCTTTATTCAACCTACTTTGTGTTCAAGAAGTTCCTCAACGGATTAATTTTTTTATAAATAAATTTGAGGAAATGGGTGAGTTGAGCCTTGCAGGCGAATATGGACAGATATGGAATATTATCATGGAAGTTCTGGATCAGACTGTGGAATTAATGGAAAATGAAAGAATGGGTTTACAGAAACTACTTAATGTTTTAAAAATAGGTTTTGGTGAATACAAAACAGGTCTAATTCCTCCGGCTCTTGACCAAGTATTGGTTGGAAATATTGAACGTTCAAAAAGCCACGAAGTAGAAGCTCTTTACATATTGGGAGTAAATGATGGAGTATTTCCGTCACCAAGTACTGAAGAAGGGATTTTATCCGATAGAGATAGGGGTGTATTGCAGTCTATGGGTTTGGAACTGGCAAAAGACACAAGAACTAAAGCCTTTGAAGACCAGTATATGGTTTATTCTGCTTTAACTACTGCAGGGAAATATTTAAAGATAAGTGTACCTATAGCAGATCATGAAGGAAGAACACTCCGGCCATCAATAATTATTACCAGAATAAGGAAACTATTTCCCAATATTTCAGAGACTAGTAATATAGCATATTGTGGGGAAGAACATGAAGAGTTGGAGCTTATATCAGGTAGAACACCAACTTTTAATCAACTACTTACTACAAT
>CAZEYH010000384.1:0-3264 GCA_964515895.1 uncultured Clostridiaceae bacterium
AAAAGGAATATATTACACTAAGTTATATCTTGAAGCTCAAAATAAATTTATGAGAAATGTTGACGGGTGTGATTATTACATGTTATTCAATTACAAACACAATGCATATACAGGTATTATGTTTATATTCTATGAATACTTCGATTATTTTAGTGACTTCATAGAAGATCTAATTGAGTTTTTAGATTTTTTTAGAATCACCAATGCAAAAATACGGAGAGAAATATATGTATCATATAAAATATAAAAAATAAAGGATGTGATAAATGTGAACAAGCAGGTTAAAGAAGTTGTAATAAGACTTAGGCCTAATGCAACTGTTGTTTGCGAAGAAATTTTTGAAAATAATATAGTTATCAGTAAACACATAAACATAGAAGATCTTTGTAGTGCTGTAAATAGCTCTATTTGCCTTGAAGGCACAGAAACAGGAATTTTACCAGAAGGCTGCTTATATTACAAAGAAGACATGGTCAAAAGCAAATACCTTGTAATAAAATACCATGGAAGAGTTGATTTTACCCTGTATAATACAGTGTATAAAGATTTGCCACTTCCTAACATGTTATTTAGCTTTAAAATAGCAAATGATGGGTGTGTATCAAAAAAAATGGTTACCTGTATTAAGGGTAACAAAATAAAAATGGATACTATTCTTTATCATTATCCGTTTTCTAATGTTTACGATAACTTTAATATCTGTCTAGGTAGTAATAGATTTAAAACCATTAGAAACATAACACAAATTGAATCATATCCGCATTACATCATGTCTATAGCCAATAACAATGATTTATATAACCAAGCACATAATAGTTGCAATTTTGAATATAGAGAGTTGCTAGACTATATTTCAAACAAAAACGAATTTGATGATAATTTACTTGTTGAAAGGGATAAAACAATTAAACATTTCATTGAATCTCTTATTGGTACTAAAGTGAAAGAAAAAGAATTCGATATTGCAATTCCAGCATAAAAAAAGGACTTTTAAATTAAATAATGGATATCGGATAATAAGTATAATATAAATGCTTATATCCGATATTTTTATTTTTCGCACCGTGCGAAAAACAGAATATACTGTTAAAAAAATAAATTTAGTCTAATATTGCCTACATTAATAATTGTTTTTGACATAGCTTTACCGTATTTAGAAACACCACCCTTATTGTTTGCAACACTTATTATAATACCCATCTAAACCCTCCTATTCCCCATATTTCAATGCTTTATTAATTATATCAATTCTCTTCTTCCCCAAAATGCCCTGTATTTTTGCTGCTATTTTTTGTTCATTATTTTTAGATTAGCATAAAACTTATCAGAATTTACATTTATTAATTCTTTAATAATATGTTTTATTTTTTATTACAATTTTGGGAAAACATTGCACAATACGATTATGTTTTAGTATTGCTTTAATTTCTGGTATAATTATGGTATGTAAAGCATATCATTTCAACTATAATTCTTAAGGATTTGTACTTGATTATGGTATAGGATGGAGCATTTTGTATGTTAGAAAACCAAATAAACATATTTGAATATTTAAATATTTCAAGCACTTTCAAATCGGCCTTATTTGAGGATGTAAAAGAAGCTGTATGGAATCTTCCGGATAGTCCTCATAAACCTATGAAGTATAAACACTATATAGACTTAATGTATCTGGCTGTTTTTAAGAAAACTGCCAAAAAACTCAGAAATGAATATGGAATAACAAAAAATCAAAGTTTATCTCAGATTTTTACCTATAAACAAAAACTAGCATTAAAACGTGTAGAGATAGATATATGTACATTATTGGCTGAAAGATTGGAATATATTGAAATTAAAGAAATAATCGTGAGAAAATATGAAAATATGAACTTGAGGCTAACAGCTTAACCGATTTTATATATTTTTTCGATATAATTTATTAACTTTAAAATGTAATACTTATCATTTATATAAAATTACTTTCTATTTATGCTTATTTAGCCTTTATATTGTTTAACTATATATTTATGTCTCCTGCATTATTTTGCCTTTAAGCAGCCTTTTGGGGCTTATTTTAAGTATTGTGTTTATAGCAAACTGTGAAGAGGCAAATAAAAAAGAGCAATGGGCAATAATGGAATTAAACTGGTATAATCTCATTCGTTCACCCCCTGTTATTCTTGATACAGCCAGAGTGGAAGTGCCTTTCACGCTGAGGTGCAGGTGATATGATTAGAAAAGGCTGTTCTAACTTAGATAACAAAGTATTGGCTGCATTCCCTTGAAGTATGTTATAATTATTTATAGAAATTACTTGGAAAAGGTGGTTTATATGTATATCCCAGGATTTAGATCGAAAAAACCTGTTAAGATAACTATAGCAATAATTTACTATGTTTTCAGCCTTCTAATGTTATTTGCAGGCATTTCTTATGCCTTATTTCTTATATCATTACCATTTATAGCTTTTTACGGTATTGATTTACTTAAATACAAGCAAAAAAAGCTGTTAGTTCCGTTTATAGCTTCGGTATTGGCCTTTGTTATATCAATAATAATATTTCCAACAAATACTCCTAAAATAGATACAGACAGTAATACAAATAATACATCCGGTGTTACTCAAGCAGACAAATCAATAAGTGATAATGTACCGATTAATACCACTGTAGCTAGTGAAGATGAATCTGATTTTACGAAAGAAGATGATGGAAATACTGTTATTAAGGAAAGCACTGCTAATGAAGAAAGCAATGCTAATAAAGGCGATACAGAAATCGCAGTAAAAGAGACTATTACTGATACAGATAAGGATAAAACAAAACCTAAAGCTACTGTACCGGATGAATCAAAAAAAGAAGTTTCCGGCAATATGAAAGTCCATTTTCTTGACGTTGGCCAAGCTGATTGTATTTTGATACAAACTTCTAACAACAAGAATATGCTAATAGACGCAGGAAATAATGATGACAGTAGTTTTATTTTATCATATTTAAATAGTTTAGGGATAGAGAAGATAGATGTTGCAGTAGGCACCCATCCACATGAGGATCATATAGGGAGTCTTGATGACATTATTAATACCTTTAACATTGGAAAAGTATATATGCCCAACGTTTCACATAATACTCAAACTTTTTTAGATGTTCTGACTGCAATAAAGAAAAAAGGGCTAAAAGTTACTTCTCCTGTTGCAGGAGAATATATTGATTTTGATACAGATACAAAGGTACAAATTCTTGCACCAAATAGCGAAAAATATGATAATTTAAATGACTATTC
>CAZEYH010000385.1:0-3254 GCA_964515895.1 uncultured Clostridiaceae bacterium
TTCACGTAAAATTTCGGAACTTGAAACAGAATATATATTGGAAACACCTGTTGGTAAGATTAATGCAATTTATGCATCAAATACATCTAATTATGGTACATTCCCCAAAAAGTGGTGGGTTTCTTCGGAGGAAGACATGAAAATAATCTCATGGATTGAAGAACGATGTACTTGGAGATGGGATGATAAAAAGTATAATGAGTTAATGGCCACTTGGGGTGATCTGGGTCTACCTACTATGTTTATGCCACGTGTTAATATCCAACATCTGTATATTGATATTATGGGCGTTGAAGAAGGCATATTCGCTCTTTATGATTACCCGGATATAGTTGAGAAATATTTTCAGGTCTTATCTGAGAGCCATGAAAGACTTATTAAAGTGATTAATGAATCTCCTATAGAAGTGATTAATTTTGGTGACAATGTCCATGCAGGAATGTTGCCACCGGAGCTCTTTAAAAAATATGTACTTCCCGAGTATCAGAAAAGAAATGAATTATTGCATAAAGCAAATAAGTTTACCCATGCTCATTGGGATGGAGATACCAAGCAGCTTTTACCTTTTGCAAGGGAATGTGGACTAGATGGCATTGAAGCTGTAACACCCAAACCACAGGGAGATGTAACTCTTGAGGAAGTGAAAGAAGCTTTCGGAGATGACCTTTTCTTAATTGACGGAATAGCCGCTTTGCTATTTGAAGACATTTTTCCCATTGAAGATTTGGAAAAACAGGTTAGAGAAGCCATTGAGCTTTTTGCACCAAAACTGATCTTGGGGATATCCGATGAAATATCATCAAGGGGAAATCTTGAGAGGGTCAGGTTGGTCGGTAAAATTGTAGACGACTACAATGCAAGTGTTAATTAAGCCTGAAATTTATTCTGTTGACATATGGTGCCGTTTGTATTATTATATGTCTGTAAGCTAATAATAAAATTGGGGAGCTGGAGATAACCGGCTGAGAGGGAACTTAAATTGTTCCGACCCGAATTACCTGAACTGGATAATGCCAGCGGAGGGATAATATTGTATTAATTAATGTATAAATACAAAACCCTTTATCTGTTCAGGATAGAGGGTTAATTTATTTTATGCGTTGTAGGGTTAGTAATTGCAAATTCTTTTATAAAACCCTGTAAATAATATTATGTTAGGAGATGAATTTATGGCAATTTGTAATGTAAGTTTGCAAGTTATACCAAAGGTATGTGAAGATAGGACCTATGAAGTAGTAGATAAGGTTATTGCATACATAGATTCATGTAATGTGAAGTATGAAGTAGGACCTATGGAAACCACTATGGAAGGTGAATTAGATCATCTTTTGGAAATTGTAAAACAAGCACACAATATTTGTGTTAATGAAGGAGCTGATAGAGTTCTTTCGGTTATTAAAATTGACTATAAACCTGAAGGCGTGACAATGGATGAAAAGATTAAAAAATATAGGGAGTAGGCTTATACCTGCTATATTCATAATTGCTATAGTTATTGTCTGGCAGTTTATAAGTGAAGGAGCTATTATACCCAAATACATACTTCCTTCCCCAAAAGATATTGGTATTGCTTTAATAAATACATTACCGGATTTAAAATCCCATACTCTGGTAACACTATGGGAAGCTTTTATTGGTCTCATGACTTCAATATTATTTTCAGTTGTGCTGGCTGTTATTATGGATAGCATCCCGATTATTAAAAAAGCTTTATACCCTCTTCTTATAATTTCACAGACTATACCTATAATTGCACTGGCTCCACTATTTATAATCTGGTTTGGTTTTGGAATGCTGCCCAAAATCATAGTTGTTATATTGGTCTGCTTTTTCCCAATAGCTATAAGTCTTGTAGACGGATTAGCTTCCGTTGATCTAGATATGCTGAACATGATGAGATCTATGGGTGCTAAAAAACTTCAAGTTTTTTGGCATCTGAAACTTCCATCTGCCATTGTTGGCTTTTTTTCAGGGTTAAGAATAGCTGTAACCTATAGCATTATGGGTGCTGTTATAGGAGAGTGGCTGGGCGGAGAAAAAGGTCTAGGAGTATATATGATAAGAGTTAAGCATTCATATGCTCTAGACAAGCTTTTTGCCTCAATATTAGTAATTGTAATATTAAGCGTACTATTATTTAAGGCAATTACTCTTGTAGAATATGTAGTAATGCCTTGGAAAAGATATCAAACAGGAGAAAAAAATATTTAAGTTTTTAAGGAGGATTTGTTATGAGTAAGCAAAAATTCGCAAAAAAATTATATAGTAATAAATTCAAAAGATTTTCTTTTATTATCAGTATGTTATTAATGACAATAACCATCTGTTCCGTTTTTACGGGATGTAAAAGTGAAATCAAGGAAATAAGGGTTTTGTTGGATTGGGTGCCAAACACAAACCATACAGGACTGTATGTAGCTTTGGAAAAGGGTTATTATAAAGAAGAAGGGTTAGATGTAAAGATTATCCAACCTCCTGAAGGTGGTAGCGCTGAACTTATAGCTGCAAACCAAGGTGAGTTTGGTATAGGTTATCAGGAACAGGTAACCTATGCAAGAACAACGAAAAACCCATTGCCTGTAAAAGCAATTGCTGCAATAATTCAACATAATACTTCAGGTTTTGCGTCCCCTGCAGAAAAGAATATTAAAACACCTAAAGATTTTGAGAGCAAGAAATATGGCGGTTGGGGTTCTCCTATGGAAGAAGCAATGTTAAAAGGGGTTATGGAGAAAAACGGTGCTGATTTTAGCAAACTCAAAATTTTAAATATTGGTACTGCCGACTTTTTTACCAGTGTACAGAGAGATGTAGATTTTTCCTGGATATACTATGGCTGGGATGGTGTGGCTGCAGAACTAAAAAAATTTCCGATTAATTTCATAAAACTCCAAGATGTTGATCCTGATTTAGATTTTTATACTCCTGTAATTATTGCAAATGAAGAGCTCTTAAAAAAGAATCCCAATATGGTAAAAAAATTTATGAAAGCTACTTCAAAAGGATATGAATATGCCGTAGAGAATCCTGAAGATGCAGTTGCAGATCTCCTTAAGCATGCACCTGAAATTGATGAGGAGCTTGCCGTAGCAAGCCAGAAATATCTGGCTATTGAATATATATCCGATGCAAAAAGGTGGGGAGAAATGAAGCATGAGATATGGGAGACCTATGGTAATTGGATGTATGAAAAAGGTTTATTGGAAAATAAGTTAGATGCGAAAGAGGCGTTTACAAATGAATTTTTGCCAAAA
>CAZEYH010000386.1:0-3233 GCA_964515895.1 uncultured Clostridiaceae bacterium
AAACATAATAAAGTAAATAGTCAGCCGATCCCTATAAGTTGAAATTTTTCTACGATTATACTCCTCTTCAATCTTATAAAATTGTTCTTCTAAATTATCAAGTAACTTCTTAATATTTCCTCGATATTTTACGTTTTGCTTAATATTAATGATAAAGTCTTTGAACTGGAAGTTATCTATCTTCATCTGTAATATACTCAATGCATCCATAGGAGGTACACCTCTATTTACTTGTATAACCATATCTTTAATGAATGTATTTAAAGGCTCTCCAATATCTGAATCTATACATTTTTCAAAGGCATAAAAGATATCTTCCTTCACTGAACACCACCTGTTTAATACCGATATAAACTCTGCCAACTTTCTACGAACTTTTTCCGAGTTGTATCTTCCCATAAGATCCAGAATGAATATTGGTATTAGCGAAATAAAAGTAGATAATATTATAGTAGAAGGCACAAATAATAACAACTTATAAATAATATGATAGCTTATAGTAAAGATAGTAAGACAACATATGAGTAAAGCATAGAAACTCATAAAAGGAATATAATGTCTTATATTAGACTTATCGATTAAATATAATTCTACTTGTTCAATAAAACCTATTTTTATTGGTTTTGCTCTACTATACTTTTTTACTCTCCTATGAATGTTTTTTTCTATATATTTCTGTTGTAATTGAAAGAGTCCATCCCTAATAACTCTTTTTGTGGTTAGTTTCTTTGAAATAAAGAATGCAAGGAGAAGGGTAGATATTAGTACTAAAGCTGAATTGATTGTGAGTATTAAAAGCATTCCTCTTGTCAAATCAATCCCCTCCTCATAAAAATACTATCTAGCCTTTTTCCTATGTCAAAGCACTTTATAAATTCTCCTTCAATATTCCCATTATAATCCTCACTTTTTATATGATATTTAAACAATCTATTGTACAAAAACTTATCTTGGTGAGAATCATAGTCTATTACTTCTAATATATCTACCACTTTAAATGATTTTAAATAAAATATAACATCAATGCTTTTTGCCATCATTTGCTTTATCGTTTTTTCACTTTCCTGTACATTTGCACTTTTGCTTAAAATTAAAAGTCTAGAAAAGGTATCTTCTGCACTTTCAGAATGTATTGTTGCAAGTCCTCTATGCCCGGTAAAAGAAGCCTTAATAAATTCCCATGCCTCATCACCCGTAATTTCTCCTATACAATAGGAATCTAATGACATTGTAAGACCATCTTTCACAAGATCTCTTAATGTAACAGGTCTTCCCCCTTCATTTTCTTTTTTTACTCTTTGCTCTATACAGTAAGACTTATCAGGATATATTTCAGCATCGGACTCTACTACCAAAACTCTTTCCATTTCAGGAAGGGTATTCACAAAAGCCCTCATCAATGTGGTTTTGCCGGCTGCTCCTCTACCACAAAAAACAACAGTAGCATCAGATAAAGCAAGCTTTTGAATCAACTTCTGAATTTCTTTATTTATCATGTCAAGTCTCATAAGATCATCGAGGCTATAACTTTTAAGGCGATGCTTGCGAATGCTTATTGCCGGCCCGGATATATTTCTTGGTTTTACTGAAACATTTATTCGTAGCCGTCTTTTCTCGTCAGTTACTCTACAGTGACTATCGTTTTCATTAAGAAGTCCTCCATTTCTTATGGCAATAAGTTTACAATATGTATCAAATATTTTCTCATTTCCAAAGTTTACTGGTACTTTTTTTCGTACTCCTTTTTTCTTTACAACAAACTCATTATATTTTGTACCATCTATATCAGTAATTTCTTCATTTTCAATATACTGCTGAAGTTCTCCATAACCAAACATAAAGTCTAGTACTTTTTTAATCAGTTCATCTCTAAAAATACCGTAATGGTATTTATTTTTATCAATATCTTTTATTATAGCTGTTTCCAATACTTGCCTGTCAACTATACCGTTCGCTACATCAGCTACAAGTTGAGGAGAATCCATTAGAATATTAAAAGTTATATTAGATATAACTGTAATAAGATCACTCCTATCCTTTTCAAACAAAATGCTCTCCCCACTATGAAGTAATGCTTTATTAAGAGTATCTATAATAGGCAAGCTCTCACCCCCTCGAAACCTTTGCCTTCCCTTTTTTTGAAAAATTTTCATATATCCTATGGAATTTACTATTAATTAATCCTTTATTTTTACTATAAGTCCCACTGTGCAGTATTTTCAATTCCTGAAGAATGAATATATAATCTTTTATTACATTCTGATTCATCTTTCTTGCATAAGGAATTTTTAAGTTTCTATATTTTGCCCTTCTAGGGCAATATCCTATTTTTCCTAAATAGTTATACTGTGTAACTTCTTCAATAGTACCTTTATCTAAATTCCATGATGAATGATAGTCAAAGGCTATAAACTTTGTTTTATCCATAGGGATTTGCTGTTTGTCTTTTAAAAACGCAATATAATTATTAAATTCCCTGAAGTTACCGATATCGGCACGTATTGGGATTATGTTCAAATCAGATTTAATTAAGCATAAAATGGTAAAGGAATCGTAAATTGATTTATTTACAGCTAATATTAGTATATCGAAAATTTGACTTGATTTTTCAATAAATTTTATAATGCCGTCGTTATTATAATATTCATAGTTTTCAAGGTTATAATTTCCGGTAAGAATATATAAATTTTTTAGATCCTTACGTTTCACACTTGCTCTAAAAAGTTCCTCTCTGGTAAAATAACCTTTTTCTATGGAATCCAGCACAATATTTATACCTGATTCATTTAATATCCTTTCTCTTGCTAATCCTTCAGGATGCTTTTTAATGTTCAAAAATAAATCAACGCTAGGAGATAATAAATCTAAGTCAGCCAACATTATGTTTAATTGTGTCATTTTTGATGCAATATATGCTAACTCACATGCAAATTCAGCATTGTCCCATATTGTTAAGATAAGTCTTCTATTATGTAAAGGGCTATTTATTATACCACCATCTATTATATTTGGTTTTTTCCCTAAACCTTCAATATCTCTTTTTAATTCATAAGCAGATTGGTACCTTTCCTCAGCATTATATCTGGTACACTTAGAGATAATTTGTATCATCTGGTGAGATACATTTCCGCTATAGCACTCCGGAAGCTTTAGCCCAAAAGTAAACGGTTCAGGTTCTTCACCTGTCAGCAAATGAAAAAGGGTTACCCCGAAGCTATATATATCGGTAGTTA
>CAZEYH010000387.1:0-3229 GCA_964515895.1 uncultured Clostridiaceae bacterium
TCTTGCAGAAATAAAGGAAATGGTTGATGAGATGTTCGAGAAAAATAAGGACTGGCTACCTCAATTTAAACACAGGACGTAGAGTATAAGATTAGAGTATAAAGTGTAAAACATAGCTATAAACCTCTCCTATATTCACTAGGAGAGGTTCCTTTAATTTTCTTAAAGGCTTTGGAAAATACAAGTGGGTCTTGATACCCTACAGAACGTGCTATATCTCCAATTGAAAGGTCAGGATTAAGCATAAGCTGGCAGGCTTTATCCATGCGAAAATTTATAAGAAAGCTTTGGGGCGAAATAGAAAGGTGCTCTTTAAATAGTGTATATAAATAGCTTCTGTCCAAACCTACATAAGCAGCAATGTCTTTAATGCTGGTTTTTATTGAGTAATTCATGGAAATATATTCTATTGCTTTTCTTATATACTTTTCCGGTATATTGCTTTTTTCACTATGTATTATATTTTCATCAATATTTTCAATAAGCTGTGATAATAGAGTATATAAGAGGCCTATTAACCTTGCTTCTTTACCCCTACCAAGATTTTTAGTTTCAATCATTTGTTTAAAGCAATTACTAATAAAATCATCCTTATCATATCTAAATATCGGATTATTTAAATCCAAACCGGCCTGGACAAGATAGCTTTCAGCTTTTAGTCCATGAAAACCAATCCAGGTGTAACTCCAAGGTTCTTCCATATCTGCCTTATAATATACAATGGTATTAGGACATATTAAAAAGCCATCTCCTTTTCCAAGCTGGTAAGTTACTCCCCTTAATCTGAAAATACCTTTACCATCCAGAATATAATGAATTATATAATGATCTCTTATAGCAGGACCCCATGAATGACCGGGAACACAACTTTCAATACCACATCGATATATATTAAGGTCTGTATGATTATATTGGTTGATATAAAATTTTTCAAGCATGACTATCCCATAATACTCCATTCATATATATTGAATCTAATTTCACATTTCATGTGTTACACATTCCATGCCCATGTATGTCCTTGAATAGTTATTACCATACAACATTATACCATATACTAATAACATACTGCTATTTACTTTTACAGTATATTAGATAAAATATAAATAAGTTGTTTTGTGAGGTAAGTTACTTTGGAAAAAACTATCTTAAAATTTAGGAAGGTGTGTGTTTTATGGCTGAATTAAGATGGCATCCATTAATTAAAGATTGGGTTATTATAGCTTCTCACCGGCAAAACAGGCCTCAGATGCCGAAAGATTGGTGCCCTTTTTGTCCCGGGTCAGGTAAAGTACCGGATAACTTTGAAGTATTAAAATATGATAATGACTTTCCATCATTGTCCCAGGATCCTCCTGCTCCTGATGATGTTCCTACGGAGTTTTATAAAATGAAAGAAGCTTATGGGAAGTGTGAAGTTATACTTTATTCACCACAGCATACTATTACCTTACCGGAACTTTCAATAGGGCATGTAAAAAAGTTGGTAGACTTGTGGACTGAAAGATTTATTGAGATTAGCAAAGATGAGAAAATTAAATATATATTTATTTTTGAAAATAGAGGCGAACTGGTAGGTGTAACTATGCCTCATCCCCATGGACAGATTTACGGATATTCATATATTCCCAAAAAACTTGAATTAGAACTTGATTCTTGTAAGGAATATTATAATGAAAATAATGCTTGCCTTATTTGTGACATGGTAAAAGATGAAATGAAATTTAAGGAAAGAATAATCTTTGAAAACGAACACTTTGTAGTATTCTTGCCTTTTTTTACTGAATATCCTTATGGAATTTATATAGTTTCCAAACGACATATTCAGAATTTGACACAGTTTTCAGAGGAAGAGAAAGTAAGTCTGGCACAAACAGTAAGGGATGCGGCAGGCACATTGGATTCTTTGTTTGGATTTCAGTTCCCATATATGATGTGTATGCATCAGGACCCTGTAAATAGCGGGGACTTTAGTGATTATTATCATTTTCATATAGAGTTTTTCCCTCCTCTTAGAGCAGCGAACAAACAGAAGTTTAATGCTTCCAGTGAAACAGGAGCTTGGGCACATGCTAATCCTACGAAGCCTGAGGAAAAGGCGGAGGAGATTAGGGAAGCTTACAAAAGATTTATCAATAATAATATCGATGAAAATAATAGCGACGAACGATAAATAATGAACAATGGACAATAAGCAAATAAAGCCTACTAAATAGTTAAAAAAATATCACAATCAGCTGGAGGAAATTCGTTATGGAAATTGGCCAACTTAAAGAAAAATTTATAGAAGTATATGGGAGAACAGAGGACGGAATTAGGGTATTTGCATCTCCCGGTCGTGTAAACCTGATTGGAGAGCATACTGATTACAATGGAGGGTATGTGTTCCCAGCAGCTCTTACAATGGATACTACTGTTATTGTAAGACCAAGAAATGATAGAATAATCAGACTAGCTGCTACAGACTTAAGCGATAGAGTTGAAGCTTCTCTTGACAAATTAGAGGAGTACAGGGATTTGAAGTGGGGCAATTATCAACTTGGGGTAGCTGACCAATTAGAAAAACATGATTATAAAATTACCGGTTGTGATATGCTTTATTATGGCACAATACCCTATGGTGCAGGGTTATCTTCATCTGCATCAATTGAGGTATCTACCGCGTTGGCATTGGTATCAATCGGGAATGAAGCTTTTGGTATAGACAAGCCGATAGACCTTGTTGAACTAGCAAAGATCGGGCAAAAAGCAGAAAACTTATATGTAGGAGTAAACTGTGGTATTATGGATCAGTTTGCATCAGCCATGGGAAAAGCAGACCATGCAATATTCCTCGATGCTAAAGATTTGAGCTATGAGCTTGTGCCATTAAATTTGAAAGACAGTAAAATAGTAATAACAAATACAAACAAGAAAAGAAGCCTTGCAGATTCTAAGTACAATGAAAGAAGAAGTGAATGCGAAACAGGATTAAAGATGCTAAAGACAGCTTTTCATGATGTAAATTATTTAGGAGAAATTTCTTATACCCAATATAATGAATATAAGTATTTAATAAAAAATGAAATTATACGTAAAAGGGTAGAGCATGTAATATCTGAAAATGATAGAGTATTGAAATCTGTAGATGCATTGAATAAAGGTGATTTACAGAAATTTGGTAGACTCATGATAGAATCTCATAATTCTTTAAGGGACCTTTATGAAGTTACAGGAGTTGAACTTGATG
>CAZEYH010000388.1:0-3229 GCA_964515895.1 uncultured Clostridiaceae bacterium
TATCTTTTGTTTTCAAGAATGAAAAGCCTGCAGGAAAACATGGCTTTCTTAGGACAGAAGGCGAAAATTTTGTATTTGAAGATGGTACAAAAGCTATTTTTTGGGGTACAAATTTTAATAGTGGATTAATCTTCCCACCCTTTGATTTCAGTGAAAAAATAGCCAAAAGGCTGGCAAAAATAGGAATTAATCTAGTAAGGTTTCATCAGATGGATGCAGAGTGGGCAACCCCGAACATATTTCAGTTTACCAAAGGGGAAAGAAAAGGCAATACCTTAGATTTTGATCCTGAAAGCATGAAAAGATTGGACTATCTTATTCACTGCCTTAAAAAAGAAGGCATATATATTTATATGGATATGCTCACATATAGAAAATTCAAAAAGGGTGATGGAGTTGAAGTTGCTTCTGAACTTGGTGATGCAGCTAGACCATATTGTATATTTAATCGTAAGCTAATAGAGCTTCAAAAGAAATTTAACTATGATCTATGGACCCATATTAATCCTTACACTGGACTGGCATACAAAGATGAGCCGGCCATTGTTTTAACTGAAATTATCAATGAGGGAGATATGTTTAGTCGTCCAACTACAATTCCATATTATAAAAATGAACTTGATGTGATGTTTGATAAATGGCTAAAGAATAAAAACCTAAAAAAACCTGAAGGAGATATAGTCTATCCATCAGATGATCCGATAGTTATAGATTTTCTTATTGAAGTTCAAGAAAATTATTATAAAGAAATGATAAGTCACCTTAGAGATATTGGAGTGAAGATACCAATAACCGGTACTAATTGGGCAAAAAATGCAGCAAATAGGAAAACTCAGTTAGTGACAGATTTTGACGATGGTCATACCTATTGGTATGGGTGGAAGTGGCAAGAAAAAGTTAAGGAATTTCATAACAATCCTATGGTCGAGGCAGTAGATACAATGTTACCGGCTTTGACATTTTCAAGGCATGTAGCTAGACCATTTTTTATATCCGAATGGGATGAGCCATGGCCTAATGAATGGCGCGCTGAAAGTCCAATTTATATGGCTGCAGTTGGCGCACTGCAAAATTGGAGTGGCTTTGCAATACATACATATAGCTACTCATCAATGAGAAGTATAGAAGTAACCGGTAAGGAAGTCAGTTCGCAAGCTATAGGCAGTGTTCCTTATAGGGAAGGAGTTTTTAACACATGGAATGACCCGGCTAAGTTTGGTTTATTCTATCATTCGGCTCTCTTACTAAGAAGGGGTGATGTAAAAGAAGCTAATAAAAGTTATGGAATTAAGGTTGAAAACATGGTGCTTACTCCAGGGAAAATACCGGCCTTAAGCCTTATTACAGAAAAACATAAAGCCGGACTAATACTTGATAGCAATGAAAAAGATTGCAAAGATTTTGATAATGATATTGTAAATAATGTTATCTCACCTGATGAAAGAGTTGTTGACATTGATAAAGGAGAAGTGTTATCGGACACTGGTGAACTTTATAGAAGTTGGGATAAAAGAATTGGATGGATTGACAGCGAAAGAACAAAAGCTATATATGGATTTGTAGGCAGTGTACCTTGTATAGATTTAAAGGATGTTAGTCTTGAAGTTAAAACTGATTTTGCTACAATAGCAATGAGTTCCTTAACTGACAAGCCGATTTATCTTTCTGACAACATTTTACTTACAACAGTGGGTAGATCAAAAAATACCGATATGAAATTTAATGAAGAGCATAATATTATGCTTGAAGTAGGGCGTCCACCGATACTTGTGGAAGTAATAGAAGCGGAGATACGGATAAAGACGGAAATAGAAACTTTGAAAGTGTGGGCAGTTAATGCAGAAGGATTTTTTGCAGGTGTTGTTCCTTCTACATATGAGAATGGAATATTCAAATTCAAATTAGGAGAGAGATTTGCATCAATGTATTACCTTATTCAGGCAGAATAATTCATATTTCTGTTGAATGGGCAATGAGCATAGATAAATAAGTATAGATATATATCATCATTAAATAAGGAGTGGGAATAAATTATGTTAAAAATAGGTTTTGGCCAAGGTGATATAACACCTCCCGGGAAAATTTCATTGAATGGACAGCATTACCAGCGCATATCAACTAAAGTACATAGCAATTTAAAAGCTGTTGCAGTATTTATGGAGAAAAATAATGAACGAGCAATCTGGGTTGCTTGTGATTTAGTTGGTGTCAATCCGGATTTAACTAAATGTGTTAGTGAAAAGCTTGCACAAATTATACCCAATTTTCATTCGGAGCAGTTAATTCTTTCTGCAACCCATACTCATACAGGGCCATTTCTTGGAAGAAAAAAGGAGGATATGGGATTTTTGCTATCAATGTGGAATCCTGATGAAGCAACTTCACCTGAAGAATGTGTACGAGTTGCTATTAATGGCATAACTGAAGCGGTTATAGAAGCGTATGAGAATTGTGAACCCTGTTATGTAGAAACAGCAATTGCAAGAATACAAACCGGTTGTTGTCGGCGTGTAGTCTACAAGGATGGTACTGCTCAAATGTATGGAGATGTAACACGACCTGACTTTGCCGGAATGGAGGGACGTGATGGGGACAGGTCAAGTTTTATGTATGTGCGCAGAAGTTCTGATGATGCGCTTACAGGTATTATAGCGAGTGTTCCTTGTACTGCTCAAGTACTTGAAGGAAAAAACTATATTTCTTCCGATTATTGGGGATATGTACGTGAACAAGTTTGTGAGGGCTTTGGTAAAGATGTTAAACTTGTTGGTCTTGTGGCAGCAGCAGGTGATCTATCTCCAAGAGACTTAGTCTGTACTTTAAATAGTGAACCAAACATGAGAGACGAAGACGGTTGTAAAGCTCTTGCTATGCGCATTGCAAAAGCCATTCGGGAACATTATGAATACCCTCTTGAAAGCTATAAAAATGACATAATATTCGAGCATATCTACGAAAATGTTGGTTTCCCGGTATGGAGTTGTACCAAAGAAGAGTACGAGGAATCCCTTAAAAAACTTAAAGAATATAATGAGAAATATGATTATGATCCTGAAACAGATACTTATCCCTTATTCCCGGGAAAAGATTATATACCATATCGTAAGGAACTAATAAAGGTTAGCCGTTATGAGCGTAAAAGCCCATTTGCATATGCTCCCATTCATGCAGTACGAATAGGTGGTGCTGTACTTATTTCAAATCCGTTTGAATTATATATTGAATATGC
>CAZEYH010000389.1:0-3225 GCA_964515895.1 uncultured Clostridiaceae bacterium
GTTATCACCCAGAAAGTCATGAAATGACTTTCTGATGAAGCTTTAGGCACATTGAATTTCATCAGCCTTCCGTAAGAAGGCTGGATAATCATATACCTTATATACCCTAATTTATCTGCTTAAAAACATTTTTTTCAATTATTAGGTCGGAAATATTAAGTTGTTCTAATATAGTTTTTAATTCCTTCTCATAGTCCTTTTTTCTTAATAATTTTTCATCTTTAATGCTATAAACATTGCCTAATTCATTTAAATAAACATAACTATCTGTTACTACATTTCCATTTCGTAAAATAACATATCCTTTATCTGAATTTAATAAATCCTTCCCCAATGTATAGTAAATATCTAAATCCATTAAATTTGCAATAGTAGGCAAAAGATCAATACAACCTCCTGTAATACTTGCTTTTTCTCCATTTTTTAACCCCGGATAATGCATTATACATGGTACTTTTTGAAGTTTTAGCCACTGAATTTCACTAAATTCCAGTCCTAAAAAATCCATAAGTTCATCTGCCATATGTTTTGGCACTCCTGAATGATCCCCATATATAACAAGTAAAGAATTGTCGTATAACCCTCTTTCTTTTAAATTATCAATAAATTCCCCTAAGCACTTATCTTCATAGTTAATTGCCTTTATAAAATTGCCTAAAAGAGTTCCCTGCAAGTTTCCAACATCAAATTCATAATCTTCAAAATATGTGAATGGATGATGACTAGAAAGAGTTATAAGGAATGAATAAAACGGATTAGTTGTATCTATTTTATCAAAAGATTGCCTGAAAAAGGATGAATCACTCAATGCATTACCTTCCCATCCTGCAAATTCATCCATTTTATAATAATCACCATCAATAAACTTATCAAACCCTAGAGCTTTATACATCTGTTCTCTATTCCAGAATTTTGCTGTAAAACCATGCAGAGCAAATGTATTATATCCTTGTTTTTTTAGCGCCTTTGGTAAAGAATGATACTCATTTTCCGCAAATCTTACATACACAGCCCCTTCTTTTGCGGGGTATAAAGAAGTATTAAACACGAATTCAGCATCTGAAGTATTACCTCCTGATACCTGAAAATATATATTGTCAAAATATAGGCTTTCTTCAATCAATTTGTTTAAGTTTGGTGTTACTTTTTTGCCATTAACCTCAGCATCAATCATAAATTTCTGAAGTGCTTCTACCTGCACTACAATTAAGTTTTTACCTTTTGCAATACCTTTAAATTTTCTACCTGTTTTCGGTCTTTTACCAAAGTGCTTTTCTATATGAGACTTCTCTTTAGAAGTTAGCACATTATCATCAGTAATATTTTCCTTTACATACATCTTTGTGTTATCAAAATGAGAATAGATTATTCCAAGTTTCTTAGCTGTATAATTGCTACTGTAAACAAAAGCTTCCATATCAATTTCTTTATAAATTGATAAAAATCCGGTAAACCCTATTAATAAAGATAAAAAAGAACCTATTACTCTTTTACTAAATTCTATTTTTTCTACTTCCATTTTATGCATATTATTGAGCCATATAAATAGCAAGGGCAAGTCTAAAATATATATAATATCCTTTATCTTAAATAAGCTCATTATGCTTTGGTTAACAGAGTTCAAAAGCTTTAAATCAATCTGAAGTATTACAGGTATTGTCAATATGCTGTAATAATAACGGAAGAAATTGGTGTCACTTGTAAGCAATATCGATATAATGCAATTACATATAAAAAGAACTAATAACCGTTTTTTGTTAAAAATAAGTATAATGGTTGATATTATACTTATTAAAATAAAAAAAGTTGCAAGGAACATGATAATGTTCACCTGCGAGAAAATTGGTTTAGTATTCAATTTAGTCGTAAATTGAAAATACAAACATTTTAACATTATTGACAACATGAAATACAGCCAGTAAATATATTCTTTTGATCCTAGTTGCACTAACATATTTCTTTTGTTGTTTTTAAAAGTCTTGTCTAAAGATGCTTCCTGCAAATAATCTTCCTCCTGTAGCTACTTTTCGTTTTTGTTATATTTACCCAATTTTATTTTCCTCATACTAATTCCGTAGCAATTCCATACCATTCATTGCCTGGTTTATATTATTTAACTGATGTTCTATCAAGCATCTTTAAAATTAACTGTCCATGCTCATTTCTTTCAAAAGAAAACTTAACCTTTTCATCAGCTTTAAAATCCTTAAAGTTTTTACTTTCACTGTTAAAATATTCTTTTATTTCTCCTTCAAGCCTAAATGCTGCAGCATTCCCTGCCTCATCTATATCCATATTTTTATCTACAATTATTTCTATAGAGTTATTATCAATTTGTCCTACATAAGTGCCTGTATACTCTTTTAAGTCTTCCACAAGAGATAGAAATTCAAGCTTTTCTCCATCTTTTGTAATAACCTCAAATTTTTCTTCCACACCTTTTATCTTAATTAATGTATAAGGATAGGTTATAGCTTGTGTTACGATATCATCCTTTCCAGGTGATTTTTCTTCTACTGTAATTCTGATAGTCCCGTGAACATTTTCTGCTGAAACAACAGAAATACTATACCCTCCTGTGTTTTTTTCGCCCATGCTTATAAATATTACATATTCATCTTCAATTTTAAAATAAGTGTATCCTCGTTTAATCTTGAGTTCCTCTATCTTTTCTTGTACATCCTCAGGAAGTACATTATCTTCTATACCTTCATACTCCACTTTTTCATAAGAGACTTCTTTATTGCCCTCGTTTTCAGAGTCTTCATTATTTTCATTGCTTTCATTTATACTTTCATTTACTTTTTCATCTTCAGTTTTATTCTCATTACCCGATATTAGTTCATCATTTACTCTATATTCACCGCAAGCTGTTAATCCGGAAAAAATGAAGACACAAATTGTTACTAAAATCAATAATTTAAATGTTTTTTTCATTAAATCACCCCTAATAATGTTCTTTAACTGTAATAGCTGCTGCATATATAATTTTGCAGTTTGCAGTGCCAATTTATACATAACATTAGACGGGGCATATAAAAATAAGTTCCCTAAAAAATTATTAAGAATAGCAAAAGGGAAATTCTTATCCCTTTGCTATACTCTTTATTTTCATACTAGATATCTTTACTAAATATTCTAGCCAAGAAAATTCACATCATGACTTAAGATTTGATGCGAATTTTCTTGTTTGCTAGGGAACCCTAGGTTCCCTTCGACGGATTC
>CAZEYH010000390.1:0-3199 GCA_964515895.1 uncultured Clostridiaceae bacterium
GCTTCAATAATTTATCTCATTTTATACGTACTTTTACAAATATTATGCATATTTCTCCAAAGCAATATGCTATGAAAAAGCAAAAGTAAGTGGGGATTTTCACTATAATATTGAACTTCATGCTTATAACATTACAATAATTAAGCCTAAATAAGCTCTTTCCCCTTTACAAAACTATAAAATCAATTACAATTATATATTGGTAATGCAAGGTTGTGTTAAAATATGGTAACCAGAAACCCAGTTGCACTTTAAAATATGAAAGGATGATGATTAATGTCAGAGAAATATATCAATTCAGTTAATCTTATTCATGAAGCAATTGCAAAGGGATATTTCCCTTGCGCATGTATGGAAATAGGGGAAAAAAAGGTAGAATTTTCAGGCATTGGGAAGGAAACAGAGCAGTATTCCCTAAAAAGGAGCCAGTATCTGAAGATACGTTATTTGACATGGCATCTGTTACCAAAATACTATCTACTACAATGCTAGCATTAAGATTTATCGAGGAAGGATTAATTTGCTTATCTGATAGTACCAGTGATTATTTCAATACACCAGATGATAAAAAAGATATCACTATACTTAATCTTTTGACACATACAAGCGGTATAAAGCCTCTTGTTTCAATAGTTGACAAAGCTCCCTCTCCCGACGATGTAGTAGAAACCATTCTAGACCTTGACCTTGCATATCCCATTGGAACTAATGTAGGATATAGTTGTTTAGGATTCATAGTTCTTGGTAAATTGCTTGAACTTGTCGGTAATGATACATTAGATAGATTAAGTCAGAAAGATGTATTTACACCTCTAGAGATGGTAAATACATCTTTTAGACCAAAAGGTGACAATATAGCATCAACAGATTATGATATACAGACGGGAAGATGCTCAAAGGGTATAGTTAATGACCACAATTCAAGATTTTTGGGAGGAATAGCCGGTAATGCAGGTGTTTTCTCTAATCTTGATGATATGTCGAAGTTTGCTCAAATGCTTTCAAATATGGGTAAATATAAGAGTAAACAATATCTCAGCCCTGCCACATTTTCTAAGGCAATTCATAATTACACACCACAAATGGCTCAAGCTCGCGGTCTAGGATTTTATATACTCACTGATGCCGTAGTAAATCCACCAACTGATTTGTTTAAAACAGGAAGTAATCCGGCAGCTGAACTTTTTAGCAATGGTTCCTATGGACATACAGGATACACAGGTACATCAGTTTTTGTGGATAAGAATACCGGGTTATATGTAATTCTTCTTACTAACAGAGTACATTCTGAAACAATTAATAATAACATATTACGTTTTAGAAAAGTATTTCATAATTCAGTAATTACAGAATACTTAAAATAGATTTATTAACATGAGTTCTTTTTAATAAATCTATTTTTTTAGTGAAAAAGCTTACAACTATCATCACCCTCTGCAAACATACAATTTAGTATGTTTGCAGAGGGTGATGATAGTTTATAGCATTATAGAACCACCTTTTTCAAGGGTTTTACGTAATACTTCCGGGTTAACACTTTTTACGGATATATTACTTTCTAAAGCTAAACATGCAGCTACTCCTGCTGCTTCACCTGTCTGATTAAGGTTAACCATAACACGTATAGCTCCATATGCTCCTTTGTCTGCATCAATCATTCTTCCACAAGCTAAAAGATTGTCATACTTTCCATTAGGAATTAGGCAGCGGTAAGGAATTTGATAGTATGCAGTAGTTTCGCCATCCTCCCGCCATTTTTTAGTTATTGAAGGAGAACCTCTTCTAGAATAGACTTCTCTTCCATCGAGTAATTTGAATGTAATTCCCAGGTTATCTTCATGGTGTATATCTATTGGATATGTACCATTAGCAATAGCATCCTCAAAAGACTTCCCATAAAGTACATCTTCTTCTGTAAGATGGTATTTACAACTCAAATGTCGAGTTTCTCTGATACCTATATAAGACGGCAAAGATACCAGAACCGGCTTAATTTCTTTAGGTCCATATTTTCTTATAATATCCATGTAAGAACGAATTTGCCTTCTTCCTTCAATTTCGCTAAATGTGAGTTCATCAGCATCAGAACAGTTAACATTAAATACATGGGTTTCTGCATGAAATGTTAATTCCTCTGCTCCCGGTATACGATCACCCCAACCCCAATCTTTTTCTAAGCCGAATTCACTACCATGTTTTACAATCAAACCATTAAGTTCTTGTCTGCTTAATTTATGTAAGCCATATATTTTAGCACATGAAGTAGGCGGCTGCTTTTTAGCAAATAATTGAAACGGTATATTTAAATCTGAACATAGATCACCATCTCCTGTAGCATCAATAAATATTCTAGCTTTAATAGCTTTACGTCCAGATTTATTTTCTATAAAAATGGCCTTTAATTCTCCGTCTTCAATATAAGGTGCAACATATAACGTGTGAAGATATATTTTAATACCTGATTCCTTTGCTATTTCATCCAATTCTATTTTGAGTTCCTCGGTGTTAAGTATAAAAGCATCAGTATTACTATCTCCCCTACATTCTATTGCTTCACGTTTTTTAAGTCTTTCCATTACCTCATAAGTTAAGCCTCCAATTATTTGGTTCTCTCCTTTAATATCATATAGACTATGCCAAATATTAACCAATCCATTAGTGGCTACTCCTCCAAAACAATTTTGCTTCTCTACAATGGCGACTTTTGCACCCAACCTTGCAGCCCTGACTGCGGCGAATAACCCAGTACAGCTTCCACCTAGTACACAGACATCGACTTCGCTACATACCTTTACTTCCTTTTCTATTTCTTTAACATAAGTAAACAGCCTCTCCACTTCCTTTCTAATAATAATTTATTATTTATCGCCTAATTACAAAATAATTGCAATAATCATAAGATGGCGTCACGGCACCTAATTGTACACCAGTTAATTATTCGAGTATAGTGTTTTCGTATATTAAAATATTAATCAGAATATAATTAGCCTTTAGAATGTCTGTTCCCACCGGCAAGTGCTGCGCGTGCATTTCAAGGCATCCTAGTGGCATAGCACAAACTCCTTTTGATTTCTCAATTACTTCTTCAAATTCTTCCTCACGTAAATGTTCCCATATCATAGATATCATCTCCTGTTTTACTGTCGTAGTGTCAAAAATTCTAAATGAATTTTGACCTAAAACATTTATATTACTGGTT
>CAZEYH010000391.1:0-1094 GCA_964515895.1 uncultured Clostridiaceae bacterium
ACAGGTACCAAGTCATACCATTTTATTCTTGTTCCGCATTGGGGACAGTGGGATGGACCTGTAACTACCGACTCATGTATAGGTATTCGGTAGATACATACGTTTAGGAAGCTTCCTACAGCCAATCCGATTATAAATACGATAAAGCCTATCATAATCCCCATTTCCCCACATTACAAAGTTAACATTGTTACCTTTAATACTCCGTCTATCTCTCTTAGTTGCTGTAAAATGCTTTCTTCAACTTCACAGTCAACACTAACAAATGCCACAGCCTTGTTGTGTGCTTTTCTGTTTCTGCTCCACTGCATTGCTGCAATGTTTATATTATTTCCGCCGAGTATTGTACCTATCTTGCCGATAATACCCGGCTTGTCTATATTCTGGATAGCAATAACATAAGGTGTAGGTTCAAAGTCAAGTTTATAACCGAAGAAATCCACTATCCTTATTTCTTCTTTTGCAAATACAGTTCCTGATATGCTTAGGTCTCTTCCCTTTGAAGAGATTTTAACAGTTATCAGGTTGGTATACTTATCAAGGTTTGAGCTTTTGCTCTCAACTATTTCTATACCCATGTTCTTTGCAATATATCCTGCATTAACATAATTTACCGTATCCTTGCCTGAATGCTCAAGGAAACCTTTTAATACGGAAAGAGATATTAGCTTGGTATCTTTTCCTGCAAGGTCGCCGCTATATATTACCTCTATTTTGTGTGCAGTAGCTTTTTCTGCTTGATAATATATTTTCCCGAGTATTTCCCCAAGCTCTACATAGGGTTTTATTCCATTTAAGTTATCTGTTTTTACCGGTGGCATATTGACTCCGGCCACAACTTCACCATTTAGTGCTTTTTCTATAAGCTCTGCAACTCCAAGGCTTACATTATGATTTGCCTCTTCTGTTGATGCTCCAAGATGAGGGGTGTAAATAACATTGTCCAGTTCCAGTAATGGATTGGTATAATCCTGTTCTTCAGGTTTTTTATTAAAGTTAGGCTCTTTTTCAAAAACATCTATTGCAGCACCTGCTACATGTCCTTCCTTTAAAGCATTATATAATGCCTTTTCATTAACAATACCGCCACGTGC
>CAZEYH010000391.1:1194-3194 GCA_964515895.1 uncultured Clostridiaceae bacterium
GTCCTTCCTTTAAAGCATTATATAATGCCTTTTCATTAACAATACCGCCACGTGCTACATTAATTATTCTTACGCCTTTTTTACACAGCTTAAGTTCTTCTTCACCAATAAGTCCCTGGCTCTTATCGGTCTTGGGAATATGAACGGTAATCATATCCGCTTGTTTAAGCAGATCTTCAAGTTCCTCGCATTTAGTTACCCCCATTTTTTCAAATCTCTCATCAGTAACAAAGGGATCGTAACCTATAACTTCCATATTTAGAGCCTTTAATTTAGTTGCCACAATGGTACCTATTCTGCCAAGACCTACAACACCTGCAACTTTGCCATCCAGCTCACTTCCGATAAACTTGTTCTTTCTAAAATCTTTGTTTTTTGATGCCAAATAAGCCTGGGGTATGTTTCTGAACAGGGCAAATGCCATACCTATGGATAATTCGGCTGCTGCCATTATATTACCTTCAGGAGTATTTACAACCAATATACCTTTTTTGGTACAAGCATCAACATCTATATTATCTATACCATTTCCGGCACGTCCTACCACTTTAAGGTTCTTACCCTTTTCAATTACCTCTTTTGTTACTTTTGTGCCACTTCTTACAATAATTGCATCATAGTTTTCAATTACCTTAAGTAATTCTTCAGGAGAAATACCGAATTTTGTATCTACTTCAAAACCTTTCTCTCGTAAATAAACAATTCCGTCTTCTGCCATTTTGTCTGTTACAATAATCCTCATAAATACTAAACCTCCCGTTCTCCATTAATGAATAATTTTTTGTCAATATATTCAATAAAGTCATAAAATGTCTTAGATAAATTGAAAGGCCAAGTCCTTATGGATCATGACCTTTGCATAGCCAAAGTAAGATAAAATGCTATTGCATTTGCAAACTAACTCTGTCCTTTTGCCTGAGAGATTAGCTTTTCTAAAGCCTTGCCCCTTCGGCGCCGGTCACGGTCTCTCCAGAGGTCCGTCCCGATGAGGTCTTTTTACCTGAGAGTGCAACTCCTTCGGTGTATTTCCCATATTTGGGAAATAGCTCTTCCCCACCAATCATCCGACTTTATCAAATTTTAGTATAATTATAAATCAATTGTTAATTCATTGTCAAGATGTGGGCACATTTTCTGATACGACCAAAAAATACGGCATTGTTCGATTACCAAAGAATATGATTTGAACAAAGCTTATGGATTGTTATATTTAAGGCAAGGAAAAATTTGTAATTCACGACACGGATGTTGTGAGCCGTCGCCTGAACCATGGATGGTGAATGCGACGGGTAAAATTTTTCTGAAGACTTAAATGTTACAATCCGTTGCTGCAGTGAATATATACGTGGTAATCGATATTTGCCATATTTTCCTATACTCATATTTTCCTATACTCTAATACAAAAATCTATCTACATCATCAATGGTTATTCCTTGGTGTACTGCAATATTAATTCCATTTGCTATTGCTTTTGCTATTCTCTCGATAACTTCATCAATTTCTTTAGGCGTGACTATTAAATTCCCAGTATAGGGTTCTAATGACTTTTGCATGAGTTGATATTTTTCATTTCTATCAATATTCTTTAGCATATTGAAGAAATCTGTTCCCTGCTCTGCCTTATCTATAAAACTATCTATAACAAGGTCTATGGTATCATTGGCTATTGTAGCCGCATCAACAACAGTGGGTACTCCTATTGCAATAACGGGAACACCCAAAGTATCTCTTGACAAATCCATCCTTTTATTTCCCACTCCTGAACCGGGGCTTATTCCGGTATCTGCAATCTGTATAGTGGTATTAACCCTTTCGAGTCTTCTTGAAGCAAGAGCATCAATTGCAATAATGCAGTCAGGTCTTATCCTGTCAACTATGCCTCTTACAATTTCCCCGGTTTCTATTCCTGTTATACCCAACACTCCGGGAGCTATTGCACATACAGGTCTTACTCCATCCTCAACTTCTTCAGGCACATATTGTATTAAATGTCTTGTTA
>CAZEYH010000392.1:0-3192 GCA_964515895.1 uncultured Clostridiaceae bacterium
CTTCCATTAGACTTTCACTATCAATTGTTCCTACGAACAAATTAATGATAGTATTACGCCCGTTTCAAGACGTTTTTAGCCTTCAGCCCTGCGACTGAAAGTCGTCGGCTTTCGGCTAAATTTACTGTAACTAGCTATATTATACTATAGTGGATTATTTATATCAAGTGTTTCAAGGAAATTGCTTCGTCCCAGGTTGTAGGCATTGATGCGAATTTTTTAGGAATTTTATAAATTCCTATACTTTATACTTTGAAAAACTAATGGATGGTTAGCAGCAAATACTACACTAAATTATTTTTGGTCCAAGACTTATACCACCTATTAGGTGATAGTGTATATGTTTTACCGTCTGACCTGCATCAGCACCACAATTATTTATTAATCTGTATCCTTTTTCATATATGCCCATCTTTTTTGCTACTTCATTAGCTGCAAGATGAATACTTACAAGTATATGTCCATTTTCCTCATTGATATCCCTTACACTTATAATGTGAGTTTTTGGTACTATTAATACATGAACCGGTGCAACAGGCTGTATGTCTTTAAATGCAATCACATTTTCATCTTCATAAACAATCTGTGATGGTATTTCCCCATTAACTATTTTACAAAAAACGCACTCTGCCATTGTTTATTCCTCCAAATATATTTTTATCTATATCGTTTACCTAGATATTATGCTAGATCTTACGCCATATCTTAAGCCAAATCTTATACCTAGATCTAATCTATATAACTAATCTTAATAGAATTTCTTGCTCTGTGTCAATTTATCGTCAAATTTATTCTAAAATTCTCCCAATTGGCTTTTGAGCATTCCTATTGCATGTTGCAATGCTTGTTCAATCTTGGACGGGTCTTTGCCACCTGCCTGTGCCATATCCGGCCGACCGCCTCCTCCTCCACCGGTAACTTTTGCAACCTCTTTTATAATATTACCTGAATGTATGCCTTTTTTTACTGCATCCTTTGTAGCAGCTGCAACAATGTTTACTTTACCATTATAATCCGATGCAATAATAATTACACCATCGGATAATCTGTTTTTTAGCATATCACTGGTATTCCTCAGAGCTTCCATATCCATCTCGCTAAATTTAGCTGTAACAATAGTTGTTCCATTTATTATAATTGCTTTTGATAATATTTCATCCATATTACCGGCTACAAGTTTATTCCTTAATTGTTCAATTTCCTTATGTGCATTTTTAATATCGCCCATCAGTGTCTCTATTTTCTTTACTGCATCCTGAGGAGTTGCTTTTAATGCTAAAGTGATATCCTCAATAAGTCTTTCTCTTTCTCTATAATACATTAGCGTATAGTGGCCACTGACTGCCTCAATTCTCCTAGTTCCTGCTGCTATACCGGTTTCTGATAATATCTTAACCGGACCAATTTTAGCAGTAGAATCCATATGGGTACCACCGCAAAGTTCAAGGCTATAGTCTCCTACCTTTACCACTCTTACTGTGCTGCCATACTTTTCGCCAAATAAAGCCATTGCACCCTCTGCTTTTGCCTCATCCAAGCTCATTTTTTCAGTATCCACAGGAATATCTTCTAATATTTTTGAATTAACCTCTTCTTCAATACGCTTCAAATTATCTTCTGATATAGGTTCAAAATGCGTAAAGTCAAATCTTAGTCTTTCATCTTCAACAAGAGAACCTGCTTGAGCTACATGATCGCCTAGAACATTGCGTAGAGCTTTGTGTATAAGGTGAGTTGCAGTATGATTCCTTGCAATTGCTTGTCTTCTACCGAAATCTACCTTTGCATCTCCGCACTGGCCTTTTGAAACAAATCCTCTCTCTACTACACCTATATTAAGATGTATATCATCCGAAGATTTTTTGCAATCCTCTATTCTTACCAACCCGGTTTCCGTTTCAATAAATCCTGTATCACCGACCTGCCCACCGCTTTCTGCATAAAAAGGTGTTTTATCTAAGATTATCGTTATTCTGTCACCTTCAATAGCTTGTTCAACTGTCTTTTCTTCTTTTAAAATATATAATATCTGCCCTCTACATTCATAACACTCATATCCTAAAAACTCACTTTTAATATCCGCATCCAAATCGATAGAAATACTATGGCCCCATGCAGAACCTTCTTTTTTCTTTAAGGCATCACGGGCTTTAGTTTTTTGGATTTCCATTTCTTTTTTAAATCCTACCTCATCAATAGAAAGATTGTTCTCTTCAGCAATTTCTCTGGTTAAATCAAGAGGAAAACCATAGGTATCATGAAGTTTAAATACAATTTCCCCGGGAATTACTTTGTTGTTGGCTGACTTAATGTTTTCAATATAATCATTTAAAATAGATAAACCTTGATCTATGGTCAAATTAAATCTTTCTTCCTCTACCCCTACAATCTTCTTTATATAGTCTTGTTTTTGCTCCAATTCAGGATAAGCCTCTTTTGACTCTAATACTACAACATCAACAAGGTCTGCAAGAAAAGGTTTATCTAATCCTAAAAGTTTTCCATGTCTTGCCGCTTTTCTCAAAAGCCTTCTTAAAACATAACCTCTTCCTTCATTTGAAGGCATTATTCCATCGGATATCATCATAGCTATACTGCGTATATGATCGGTTATTACTCGTATTGAAACATCATCCTCATCTTTTTTGCCGTACTCTTTTCCTGCTACCTTACATACCGAAAGCAATATATTTCTTATAGTATCAACCTCAAAAAGGTTATCTACATTCTGCATAATGCAGGCAAGTCTTTCTAGTCCCATTCCGGTATCAATATTCTTTTTCTCAAGAGGTGTATATGTTCCGTCTTCTCCTTTGTTAAATTGGGTAAATACCAGGTTCCAAAACTCTATAAATCTATCGCACTCACATCCCAATTTGCAGTCAGGTTTTCCGCAACCTTTTTCTTCTCCTCTATCAAAATATATCTCTGAACAGGGACCGCAAGGACCTGTACCATGCTCCCAGAAATTATCTTCTTTGCCCATCCTCACAATTCTTTCAGCCGGGAAGCCAATATCCCGATTCCATATTTCGAATGCTTCATCGTCATCAACATATATAGTTACCCATAGTTTTTCTTCAGGCATCTTTAAATCTTGAGTAACAAATTCCCATGCCCAGGCAATAGCATCTTTCTTGAAATAATCCCCAAATGAAAAATTTCCCAACATTTCAAAATAAGTACCATGGC
>CAZEYH010000393.1:0-3191 GCA_964515895.1 uncultured Clostridiaceae bacterium
TTTTCAAATTCATTATCTGCTATATATTTTAATTTTATCTCATTAGTTGTTCCACAAAGCCCATTAGTATAACCTGGAGATACAACAGGGTCTGCAAGCTCCCATATTTTACCTATGGGATCTTTAAATGCCCCGTCACCATATACTAACACTTCAACATTCTTACCTGTTTTATCTTTAATTGCCTTTTGTATATCTATTACTATTTTATTGCAGTCTTTTGGAAATAACTTAACTGCATCCTCAGTAGCTTTGTTTGAACCTAACAATCCAAAATCAGAATTAAAACCACTACCATTTATTGGTTTGTTTAGTATTTCATCTAACCCGTATACCCTTTCAGCTCCAGCTTTTAGCAATATTTTCTTTGTCCTATGTCTTTCGTGAACATTTGCCACTAGAATTTCATCGCTGTAATTCAATGCTACCTTTGGGTCATTAGCAAGATATATTTCAATATTATTATTAACTGCAATATCTTTATATTCTTGAACATAATCTACTCCGGTAAAAGGATGTACTACCTTTTTACCAAAGAATTCTCTATATTTTTTCTCACTTAATATGTCTATATAAGGATTTATTCCTAATTCATCCATTTTATCAACATCTAAAAGGTGGTTTCCTACTTCATCGGATGGATAATTTAATATCAGGTAAATTTTTCTACCACTCATAGCAATACCTTTAAGAATCATTGAGAACCTATTCCTACTCAATAATGGAAATAAGACTACAACATCGCCTTTAAACTTCCTTTTTATATCAAAAGCTATATCATCTATTGAAGCATAATTACCCTGTGCTCTTGCAACTAAAGATTCAGTTACTCCTATAACATCTCTATCCTGTAAAGAATAACTTTCTGTCTTAGCAGATTTTAAAATAGAGTCAACTACTATATTTACTATATCATCTCCTGA
Source organism: uncultured Clostridiaceae bacterium (assembly GCA_964515895.1). Classification (GTDB taxonomy): domain Bacteria; phylum Bacillota; class Clostridia; order Acetivibrionales; family DUMC01; genus CAZEYH01. Next base: position 924 of record CAZEYH010000393.1, read on the forward strand.
TTTAACAATGGGAGCCCTTATTCCTCTTGCTACAGTACCTACCGTTCTTTCCATAAATATCCCTCTTTCTGTCTCAATCCTTACATATTTTCATTTACTACCTTTTATATTCCAGAATAAGTATACACTAATACATTATAACCGTCAAAAGTTTTTTATAATTTCAACAACTTCCCATTTTATAACATGTTTTTTGGAAAATTGTTTAAAAATATGATATGGTGGCATATATATATTATGCTGAATTTTATTACTATGTAACATTGGGTTAAATATATTAACTTAAGCATTGGTACAAGAAAAAATAAAAAAATAAAATTACTTTTATTAGGAGGTTATTTTTTATGAAAATACTAAAAGGTACAAAAACTGCTGAAAATCTATTAAAGGCTTTCGCCGGAGAATCTCAGGCTAGAAATCGCTATACATTTTATGCATCAGTTGCTGATAAGGAAGGCTACAAACAAATTAAGAATATTTTTATCGAAACTGCCGATAATGAAAAAGAACATGCAAAAAGATTTTACAAATTTCTTTTAGCAGGTCTAAAGGATGAATTACCTGCAACCATTGAAATTAATGCCGCATATCCTGTTGTTCAGGGTACAACTTTAGAAAACCTTAAGGCAGCGGCCAATGGTGAAAATGAAGAATGGTCAGAACTTTATCCCGATTTTGCAAAAGTTGCTGAAGAAGAGGGATTTCCTGATATTGCCTCAGCATTTAATATGATTGCATCTGCAGAGAAGAGGCATGAAATAAGATTCCAAAAACTTGCTGAAAATGTAGCCAACAATAAGGTGTTTAATAAAGATAATAAAATCCTCTGGAAATGTGGAAACTGTGGTTATGTACATGAAGGTACAAGTGCACCGGAAATATGCCCGGCTTGTGTGCATCCGCAAGCTTACTTCGAAGTTTTTGTTGAAGCATATTAACAGTATTAATATGCTTTTTTATCAGAAATAATTGATAGGATAAAAATTCTCCCTTCTGCTAAAAATGGAAAGGGGGAATTTTTGTTATTTGTTTTATCTGCCCTATACGTGAACTACTACCGAGACAAGCAATGGTTGCTTCTTTGTATAAATATTAGGAAATGATATAGAAATTTTTTGCAGAAAATACCTTGTATATGAAATATAACCGTGCTATAATTTACACATATAAGTTAAGATTTAATTAACCTGTAGACCTTATCCTCCTCAAACAAATTGGAGATAATAGTCAAGTTAATTAAATCCCCCAATTGTTTAGGAGGTGTTTTTATGGCAGATAAGACTCTTATTTGCAAGGACTGTAATAACGAATTTGTTTTTACAGAAGGTGAACAGGCTTTTTATAAGGAAAAGGGCTTCCAGAATGAACCACAAAGGTGTCCGGATTGCAGAAAGGCAAGAAAACAGCAAAGAAGGAATAATAATTATGGTTCGCGAAAGTACGGCGAAAATAGATAGGATGCTAACACTATCTTAAATAAAGGAGAGTATATACTCTCCTTTATTTAATTCAACAATATTTTTAGGGGGTATGAAGTTATATGAAGAATATTCCTCTTTATGATGTCAGATCCATTACAAATATAAAAGATATGATCAATTCAAGTGTAGAAATTTATGGAAACAAAGTCGCATTTTTAGTAAAAAACAAAAGTGACAATAATCGCTATGTTCCAATAACCTATAAACAGTTTAAGCATGATGTGGATGCAATGGGAACTGCATTTATGAATTTAGGTTTGAAAGGCAAAAGAGTTGCAATAATTGCTGAAAACAGATATGAATGGGCAATATCATACCTTGCAGTTTTAAATGGTACAGGAATAGTCGTGCCTTTGGATAAGGAACTGCCTCAAAATGAAATTGAAAATCTTATTAAACGTTCTAATGCAAATGCAATTGTTTTTTCTAACAATATTTTATCTCAAGTACAAGAAAGAGCGGGAAGCAATACCACTGTAGAATACTATATAAATATGGATGGTGTTGAAGACAGTAATGGTATTCTTTCCTTTAATAAATTGCTTGAAGAAGGAAAAGAACTCTTGAATAAAGGAGACACAAGCTTTGTTAATGCAGAAATTGATGCAAAAGCAATGAATATACTTTTATTCACCTCTGCAACAACTGATAAATCTAAAGCAGTAATGCTGTCTCAAGAAAATATTGCTACTAACCTTATGGCTATGAGTTCGATGATATATATTGACCCAACGGATATTTTCCTTTCAGTGCTACCTATACACCATACATATGAATGTACATGTGG
>CAZEYH010000394.1:0-3173 GCA_964515895.1 uncultured Clostridiaceae bacterium
CAAAGCTTTAAAAGGCCGGGAAAGGTACTGCATTTAGATGGGGATCAGGATTATCTTGAAACCTGCATGAAAGAATATAAAAAACGTGGTATAGATGCTATCGGAAAGCATATTCCGGAAAGAGAACAACCTTCATATGTGTATAGACTTCTTCAAGAAAACAAACCTGATATTCTGGTTTTAACAGGACATGATGGCATTTCGAAAGATCAGAAAAACTATTCCAATATAAATAGTTATGTTAATTCCAGATACTTTATAGAAGCTGTAAAAGAAGCAAGAAGATTTAACGTTGATATGGATGGGCTGGTTATTTTTGCAGGAGCCTGTCAATCTATGTATGACGGAATATTAAAAGCAGGGGCTAATTTTGCAAGTGCACCCCATAGAGTTCTTATACATGCTCTTGATCCGGTTATGGTAACTGAAAAACTTGCATTTACATCTGTAGATAGGGTGATAATGCCTTTGGATGTAATAAACAACACAATAACCGGTTTGAAAGGCATAGGTGGGCTTCAAACGAGAGGCAAATTTAGAAATGGTTATCCTAAAGAACCGTATAATGGATAGAAATGCGATTTTAAGGCGTATACTCTTACTATTTCGAATTTATCTATGTTTATCACTAATCTTGTGCATAAATAGTACTTGACATAAGCTATCATAAATTGTTATAATAATTAATTTTCTTTGACAATTGTTATATAATATGATAGAATATTAACAAACTAATGATGAGGTGATGTGATGGCTGAAAAAAATGATCTTGTTCAGATAAAGAGAAACATCGAAACCTGTATTGGCGAAAGCGTGCAACTAAAATCAAACAAGGGAAGAAAAAAGTTTTTTATAAGAGAAGGTGTTATTGAAAACACTTATCCAAGTATTTTCACAATCAGGTTTGAAAACGAATATGAAATGACCCGGAGAGTTTCTTATAGCTATACTGATGTTTTGACAAATGCAGTTGAGCTTGTTGTATGTAAGAATAATCGTAGAATCCAGGTCAGTTAATATCAGATTATTTCAAGTCAATATTTGGTGCTAAAAGAAGCGGAAAGAAGCAGAATAATTTTGACTTATGCACACAATAAAGCAACCACATTAAATTTCTGGTTGCTTTATTGTGTGCATAAAATGATAACCATATTAGATCGCACCAGGTTGCAATGAAATTGCAACTCACTGCAGGTAATCCTGCAGTAAAAAGTCGTAAAACGACTTTTTGGGGAACAATCATAATATGTCTATAATTAAAAGAATTCATGTCTAAATTAAATAAAGTCATGGCTTTCAGATTGATGTTTTGTAATATTTTCTTAGACTTTACAATATATATTACATAGTAATATATTTCTTTAAAATATTCTGATAAGTAAGAGGTGGATTAGAATGTCACTTGATCTAGTTAGGGAAATAATGAAAGAAAATCGAGTTGTAAGTCGTGATAGTGTGCAAATAATTATTGAAAATGATATTATTGTGCCTGATACAAAGCCTGATATTGGAAGAATTCTGTTTGCTGATGGAGATGCTTATATTCTACATACCATAGTTGATGATGGAAACATATTAATGGATGGAATTATCCGGCATAAAATTCTTTATGCCGAAGATAGTCCTGAACAGAATATAACAGCTTTGAACGTAAGTACTGATTTTGACCATAGCATGGATGTACCGGGTATCATTGAAGGAATGGAAGGCAGGGTTAAATGCAATATAGAACATGTTGAATGCCGGATTGTGAATGGAAGAAAAGTTAATGTAAGGGCGATACTCAGGATAAAAAGCAAAATAATAGAAGAAAATGAATATTACTATATAAACGATGTTGAAGACAATGAAAATATACAAATATTAAGAAATAGTGTTAGTATTAATAAGTTTATTGGTACCGGTCAAGATGTTTGTATTATTAAAGAGTCTTTTGAAGTCCCTTCCGGAAATCCTTCAATACGGGAAATATTAAGAAATGACATAAGGATTGTAGATATAGAGTGTAAAGCAACTGATAATAAAATGATTCTTAAGGGAGATGCTAATATCCAAACTCTATATACTGGGGATGATGGGGAAAGAAGTATAAAGTTTATGGAACATGAAATTACTTTTACTCAAGTTCTTGACTTGCCCGGAATTGATGAAGGATCAGAAATTCAGATAGGTTATGAAGTTCAAAATTATAGTTTTGAACCATTAGAAGATGAAGATGGTGAATTGAGATTTATGGATGGTGAAATCCATGTTATGATACAGGCTATAGGAAGTATTAAAGAAGAAATGGACATAATAACTGATACATATGGGGTAAGGACTGATTTAAGTTTGGAAAGTGTAAAAGTAAGCATAGAGGAGCTTGTAGCTGAAAATAAAAGTCAAGCAGTAATAAAAGAGACATTAACTGCAGAAGATGATTCCCCTGAAATTATTGAAATATTTAATGTTTTTAGCAGACCTGTTCTATCAGAATATGAGGTAGAAGAAGACATAATTCATATCGAAGGTATTGTTACCAATCATATACTTTATTATTCAAATTCTCCTGAACATCCTGTTTTTTGTCGGGCTCAAGATATTCCTCTTAGACAGTCAGTAGAGGTAAAGGGAATAAAACCAGGTATGGCATGTGAGGTTGACCTTGAAATAGAGCATAGTAACTACAGCATGTTATCTCCTAAAGATGTTGAGGTTAGATTGGTAACCGGTATTAATTCAAGGTTTTATAATACAGTAGAAGTATCCTTTATTGAAAAAATAGTAGAAAGTCCAATCGATGAAGGGAAAGCTAAGGAGTTAAGACCGAGTATAACCTTGTATTTTGTACAGGAAGGAGATTCTCTATGGGATATTGCTAAAAAATACAGAACCACAACCGATGATATTATTAGAGAAAATAAAATTGAAGATGAAAACTCAATCAACTCCGGTATGCAGGTACTTATATCAAGAAAATGAATGGCCTACGGGTGAAAAAATGAGTGGTTTACGGGTGAAAAAATGAGTGGTTTACGGGTGAAATAAATTTTCTTGTTCTTTAGGGAACCTTAAGGTTCCCTAAAGTTATTATAAGCAATTCGATGTTGCGAACAATTAAGAACTATGCTATATTATGGTTATCACCCAGAAAGTCATGAAATGACTTTCTGATGAAGCTTTAGGCACATTGA
>CAZEYH010000395.1:0-1862 GCA_964515895.1 uncultured Clostridiaceae bacterium
CCAGAGTAGCTTTAATACCATCTACTATGGTTGGGGTTACTACTGATGCATAACCGTCCATGGATGGGGCTGTACCCACAATAATATACGGTATATCCATCTTATAACTTAAATACCGGCACATATCGTTTATTACACCGGACCCTACAGCAATTATCAGTTCTGTATCCCTTTCCACCTCTATAAGAAGCCTCCCAAGGGTTTGTTCTCCGGGCACAAGCTGATTTGGAGTGTTAAATACAAAAGTTTTTAGTTTATTAAAGCCTTCAGCTTTTAAAAGGTTTTCAACCTTCTCTCCACAAACAGGATATGTATTGTTATCAGCAACCAGAAACACTTTCCCTTCCTTGAAACCATCTGCAATAGCAGGAACTTTGTTTACTGCACCTTTTTCGATAATTATTTTTTCAATATCTACCGAATGATCCTTTTTACAAATATCACAGTAAAATGACATTCCCGCCATATTCGAAATATCGGTATTTAACAAATCCTCTACACTTTTTCCGCTTTTATTCAATTACTACACCTCCAAATTTTTATTTATGTATTCTTTGTCTCACATATATCTAAAGTCGCTACTTTTGGACAATTATGTGGCAATTAAATAATCAATTAACTAGCCAATATTATATTACTGTGGATTACTGTACTTACTTTACATACTACACCTTATTATACCTCAAATGCTCTCAAGCTGTACAATAATATCGCATCCATTCTTTACCCTATCCATAAGCTGCTTTGTAAGCTTTATGCTTTCCATCTCCCCTGGTGCAACCTTGACCTTTTTTATAGAATATATCTTTTCACCCCCACTTATTAAAGAGATTCTTACATCTCTGTATACTTCTCGTACTCTAAATAAAAATTTTGAATGGTCCTCAATAAATTCCTTTCTGATTATCTGAGGCACAATATATCTTATTCCTTCTCCCGGAACTGTTTTAATCACCTCTATCTTTCCATCATGCAAGTAATCAGGTAAATTACTGCAAATATGCTTCTTATGCTCCAGTATATATTCCTTGCCAATCTCCCATTCCGGAATATATTTGATATTTCCTTTGTTATTTGGCAAACATTCTATATTAACCTTCTCCCCTGATGCACCTATATTTCCTTCCAGTGTACCTTTATACTTCTCTAATCTATCTTTATACCGCATAGAATGAATATATCTAGCTGCGCTTCTTCCTGTCAACATTGCTTCTTCAGTTACCCTGTCAACCAAGTCGTGAACATGCACCACATTACCGCAGGCAAATATCCCTTCAATTGAAGTCTCCATTGATTCATTTACAATAGGACCTAAAGTAATGGGGTCAATTGCTACTCCCGCTTCAATTGACAATTCATTTTCCGGTATAAGTCCAACTGAAAGGAGCAAAGTATCACATTCCACATACTCATATGTCCCGGTTATAGGCTTTCGGTTATTGTCCACCCGTGCAATTGTTACACCCTCTACTCTTTTTTTGCCATGTATTTCAACCACAGTATAGTTAAGCTTTAGAGGTATATTAAAATCATTCAAACATTGTACAATATTTCTATTTAATCCACCGGGATAAGACATTAATTCGCATACCATTTTTACTTCTGCACCTTCAAGAGTCATACGCCTTGCCATTATCAGGCCAATATCTCCTGATCCAAGAATAACAACCTTTTTGCCGGGAAGGTAACCTTCCATATTGACAAATCTTTGAGCGGTACCGGCGGTAAATATTCCTGCAGGCCTTGTTCCCGGAATGTTCAGGGCACCTCTTGTCCTTTCCCTGCATCCCATAGCTAAAACCACTGCCTTTGCCTTTAATCTTATAAGACCATCCTTCTTGTTCACAGCAGTAATAATTTTA
>CAZEYH010000395.1:1962-3166 GCA_964515895.1 uncultured Clostridiaceae bacterium
TCAATTATTTCAGCAGCACTTACTTTTTCACATCGACATACAATACGCCCATATAAAGGGTTTTTCTTTATCAAATTAGCCAGTTCATCTTCTTTCATATTCCTAAATCTCTTGACCGGTCGCCTTACAGGATTATAGTCATTTTTAGGAATAAAAACTAAACCTGCCTTTCTTAAAATATCCTCAACATATTCTGCTATGGCAGGAGCTGCAGTAAGACCCGGCGATTCTATGCCTGCTACATTTATAAAACCCTTTGAAACCTCAGATTCTTTAATTATAAAGTCACCCGTAGATGGTACGGCGCGAAGACCTGTGAAAGATGTTATAATATTTCTTCTATCTATATCGGGGACAGACTTTAAAGCACCTTGCAATACTTGATTTAAGCCTTCATCGCTTGTTGAAATGTCCGTTTTATCATCAATATCAAGAGCATTGGGACCAATTAATAAATTACCATCTACTGTTTGAGTAACTAATATTCCTTTTCCCATTTTAACAGGCGTCTGAAATATTACTGAACTCACTATTTCCCCTTGTCTCTTGTCAAAAAGTATATATTCTCCCTTTCTGGGGTTTATCTTAAAAGAAGTTTCTCCAATCATTTCAGACACTGTATCTGCATACAGACCTGCACAATTTATCACATATCTTGCTTTAAATTCGCCCTTTTTTCTTGTTACTATTTTATACAACATACTGCTGTTATCTGTAAGACATAAGCTACTATTCCCACTAAAAGAATTGTCCTTATCCTCACTGTTATTCCCCCTATATAACAATTTGCCTTCGTCACCTGATTTTACATAGCTTCTCTTTATATCGCTTACTTCACACTCCAGTATCAAGTCTACTCCATTTTCTACAGCATTTTCCGCTGCGCTTATAGTAAGCTCATAAGGACATATAATCCCTGCACTTGAGGCATATAAGGCACCTGCTACTTCTTTTGAAACATTGGGTTCCTTTTCCCGGACCTCTGAAGCTGTTAGTATTTTCATTCCTTCTACATCATTTTTCAAGCCTTTTTCATATAAAGCATTAAGCTTTTCCATATCATCTTTATTAAAAGCAAGGACCATAGAGCCCTTCCTCATGAAGGGAATGTCCAATTCTTCTGAAACCTTATCCATCATTCTATTCCCACGAATATTAAATCTGGCTTTATTACTTCCAGGTTCAGCATCATATCCTGCATGGA
>CAZEYH010000396.1:0-3150 GCA_964515895.1 uncultured Clostridiaceae bacterium
CTAACTTAACAGCAACAACTACTTTTGCTCAAGGAGGAAGCCCAATAATTATTCCCCTTGATACTAATGATGTAGGTACTGCCAAATGTATATTTATTTTAAATATAGCTATACCTACTTAAATCCTTAAAAATATTATTATATGAAATAAAGACTGATGTGGAACTAAAACATTGTACAGTGGCAGAAATGCCATTGTACAATGTTTTTTTATACTTTCCTGTAATACATGAAGATAAAAACAAAAAGAAGCGGAAAGAAATTCACACTACATGTAGCTTTTCTCATTTATTCAAGTCTAATATAGTGAAAGGGCCTCCGGAGGTGAACTTATGATAAATGAAGATAAGCATATTGTCAGAAAAATATTGAAAGGTGAGCAGAATGAATTTTGTTTTATCATGGAGAGGTACGGGCAAATGGTTTATCGCGTATGTTTCGGATTTATGAAAAATGAACAGGAAGCTATGGATATGGCTCAAGAAGTATTTATATCGGTATATAATAATTTGGATAAGTTCAATTTCAAAAGCACTTTATCCACATGGATGTATAGAATTTGTGTAAATACTTGCCTTACCCAATTAAATAAGCTTAGTAAAATACAGGTTTGCAATGAACATATTGAACTAAGGGACTACAACTGTTTATTACCTGATGAAGTTCTTGAACTTAAAGAGTTAAAAGAATTAATTGATATTCAAATGGAAAACTTACCGGATAAATCCAAAAACATTGTGAGGTTGAGGCTTTTTAACCAATTAAGCTTTAATGAAATTGCTGAAAAACTCGATATACCCAGTTCATCAGCCCGTACAAATTTCACGAGATCAAGAAAACGGCTGCAAAAAGCAGTAGATAATTATTATAGCAAGGAGTGTGAATAGGCAATGATTTGTAATGATATTCCCGGTATTATTATTAAAAAACTTCAGAATGAGTTGAATGTAAAAGAAAAAAACAAACTTGATAAACATATCAAAAAATGTATTGAGTGCAGAAGAAAATATTATATTATAACAGCTAATTATGACCCTAGCTTAGGTATGGCATCTTGCATAAAAGCAAAAGAAAGTAGAGAAACAGACTCGGAATTAAGCAAAGGATATAATCAGAATGAATTGATTCATAATGTTATGTCTAGAATAGATAGTTCCAGATATAATATATCAGCAAACCGGAATAATGTACAGGTTTCTAAAAATATGAAAACTAAAATAAGGTGGGCTTTTGTATGTCTCACTGTTATAGTTTCATTAAGTATAACTGCTTTTGCCAAACCAATATATAAAAGCTTAGTAGAATTACTGGGGGAAATTTCAATTAATCATAATTACTACCTGAAGCAGGCTACCGGCGGTATAGAGAAAACAACTCCCAAGAAAAAGACTGAAGCTGAAATAAAAGATATGCAAAAAAGTTTTGCAGAAGCTGATATTCTTTATGACAAGTATAAGTACAAAGTAGATGAGATTATTACTGAAATGAAGCCCGGAGAGCTAAGAACATTAACCTTCGAAGGAGAGCGTGATGATTTCTATGTAGGTTTAGGAAAGGGTATAGAATCTAAAACAATAATTTATGGTATTAAAGGAAACGGTGGGCATATACGGGTAGAAGGTATTCCGACATCATATAGGGCGAGGGCTGACAGCAAAGACATGTCAATTGAAGAGTTGATACATCAGGGTTATTTTACACCTGTTCCTGAATACTTGCCTGAAGGTTATGAGCTTTCCGGTGTTGGTTTTTCCAAAGACGAAATAAGCTCTATAACGTACAGGAATAATAAGAATGGCGAAAATGACTATAATAACTACATTTCCATATATCTTGCTACCGATAGAGTTAATATAGATGATGATGCGGAAAAAACACTTGAATTAATTAATGGTTATCAAGCAATTTATATGGAAGAAGAGGCAGCAGGCAATCGAATTGGGAAGTTCGTGATTTACCTTGGGGAAAACAAACGTCTAAAAGTCTTAACTCTCACAGCCAATTTAAAAGAAGGTTCTCTTGAAAAGTCCGATCTCTATAATATGGCACAGAATATAAGATATTATAATGAGGAAAGTAATGAAATAACTTATAACGGATACTTCAAAAATGTAAAAGATACGGTACCTCAACAGAAGCTGGATGAATTTTTTGAAAAAGTAGAAAAAGGCGAGAAAGATATTCGAATTCAGTTAGAAGACGATGTAAGATTATCAAGAAAAGCAGGTAGTGGTAAAAGTGAAACTTACTATATAGAATATTTTGGGAATGACCGGGGAAAAATAGGAAAATATAGTAATTATCCCATGCTTATGAATTTAGAGATCTTTAAGGATAGTATATTGGAAAACCTGACCATAATAGGTTTTGGCTATAAATGGGATAAGGAAGTTCATTTTTCTATAAAAAATCGTGATTTAATTGGGACTAATACAAACAAATCTTCTGCTAATCGGCTCATTGACACAATTGCAAGGATAGATGCAAGAGTTCTTGATTCAAGACTCAAACAATATCCGGCTTTTGATGTTGTGATTGACGATTATGTCAGTTGTATGAATAGTGAGGTCAGGCATGAAGAACTGATATTTGATAAAAATAACCATCCATATATTGTAACCGGGGCTAAGTCTACAGATGCAAAAACAGGTAAAGAAACTATATTTGGAAGGTACTTCAGGACAGTAAAAGAAACAGCCGGAGATTATGTGCATTATAATATTATTGTACCTTACACTATGTTGAAAGATATGAGTGATCAGGAGTTTATAGATGAGCTTGGTTTTATAGAGTAGATTCGAAAGATCTTTATAGGTGGAAAGAGTTTATATATTGTAGATACAAAAAATACTTTGATAATAAAGGGAGCGTAAAAAGCTCCCTTTATTATCTGAATATATTCCACATGATATATTGTTTTAAAGCATGTTTCAAGAACTTTACCAATAGCTTGAGTTATATATTTAGTATTTTTGAACAATATATTTTTTGTAAATTATAATAAGTTAATTTTAATTTATGCATTTAGAATAAGATGATGAAAAGAGTATTTCTAATTTAGTGGGTTAGTGTAAAATTACTGTAGGGGAGGAGGCATAAATTACCAATATATTTGTATAGAAGATAACATCCTGTTAAAATATAAATCAA
>CAZEYH010000397.1:0-3148 GCA_964515895.1 uncultured Clostridiaceae bacterium
ATTATTATAAATGTGGAATATAATATGAAGGTGGAATATAATATGGATGATAATAGTAATAAAATTAACAATAACATTACTAGTAGTGCGCTAGTACCTAAGTTGGTTTTGAATCCTGATTCAATAGATGTGAAGCAACAGGACATTTCAGTAGTAGGACCTGTAAATATTGAAAATAGCGGTCTTACAGAACAAGAAAAGGCAATGGTAAAAGAATTTGCTCAAAAAATTGATGTTTCTGATTCAGCTCAAATATTGCAATATGGGAGTGGGGCTCAGAAGAAAATCGCCGACTTTTCTGAAAATGCTCTTGCAAATGTTCGCACAAAAGATATGGATGAAGTAGGAAAAATGATAACTGATCTGGTGGTAGAGCTAAAGGATTTTTCAGTTGATGAAGAATCTAAAGGTTTCTTCGGACTATTTAAAAAAGCAGAAAGGTCAATAAATCGTTTAAAAACCCAATATGATTCGGCAGAGCAAAATGTAGATAAGATATGCGATATATTAGAAGGACACAAGATAACCTTGATAAAAGATATTACCATGCTTGACAAAATGTATGAAATGAACCTTGCTTATTATAAAGAATTAAGCATGTATATTCTTGCAGGTCGTGAAAAACTTAATGAAGTTATTAATAAGAAACTGCCTGCTTTACAGGAAAAGGCAAAAAAAAGCGGTAAACCGGAGGATGCTCAGGCTGCCAATTATTTAGCTGATATGTGTAATAGGTTTGATAAAAAGCTTCATGATTTGGAATTGACGCGAACAATAAGTATACAGATGGGACCTCAAATACGTATGGTTCAAAGCACAGATAGCATTATGGTGGAAAAAATTCAAACATCGCTTGTTAACACTATCCCACTATGGAAGAATCAAATGGTGCTTGCGCTAGGAATTGCTCATTCTAAAAGCGCTATACAGGCTCAACGGCAAGTTACCGATATTACAAATCAGTTACTTCGTAAAAATGCAGAGATGCTCAAAACTAATGCAGTTGAAGCAGCAAGAGAATCTGAACGTGGTATTGTTGATATAGAGACTTTGAGACAAACTAATCAAGCTTTAATTGAAACACTTGATGAGGTTCTGCAAATCCAGCGTGATGGTAGAGCTAAACGCCGTGAAGCGGAAAAAGAACTGGTAAGAATAGAAGATGAATTGAAAAACAAGCTTTTATCAGTTAGAGATAGTACAAGGTGATATTGTGTTAAAGGAAGGTTGTTAATGGAATTTTTTAAAAAAAGAACTAATGCCTGGTTGATTACTTTAATTATTATAATTTTGGCATCAATAATAGGATCAGGTTCTTCGCTAAACAAACTCAGAATAGAAGCAGAGGATGTATTTTATATTGGAGAGGATAAGGATGGGACCGGTATTCAGCATGATCTGGAAATGATTATGTCGGACTGTGCCAATCTGACTGTTGTCGCAGGAAGATACATGGATAAAGAGCATAGTTTAATTAATGCTATTCGAAGAAACAGAGAAGCTCTAGGTGCAGCTAAAACTCCCGGTAAAAAATATCAAGAAGCACAAAATCTGCTACATTCCATAACCGAGTTATATATCTATATGGGAGATTTACCTTTAAGCGAAAAAGACCGGAACTTTAGAAACAGTTTGTATGCAAATATAAATTCTCATAATATTATTATATCCAGAAGCACGTATAACCAGCAAGCAAGGGAATTTAACAATGTACTGAATCGATTTCCTGCGAATATTTTAAGTGCTGTTGCTTTTGTGTCCCCATTAGAGTTGTATGAGTAAGGGCAGAGAACAGAGAGCAGAGGCTAGAGAACAGAAGCTAGAAGGCAGAGCACACAGAGAACGGAGTAAATAATAAAAGGCAGGAATAGAGAAAAAATTTCTGATAAAGAAAAAAGGTACAGAGAGCAAAAACAAGAAAGAGAATAGTGAACTCTGAATGCAAAATAAGTAAATAGAGAGAAAATAGCCTGTGATGACAACGAATATTAGTTAGTTAATCAATGATTAACATGTATTAGATGATAAGTGGACATTAGGAACTAGGAGGGTATATGAACTGTAAAATTCTAAAAATAATTATAATATCATTTTTACTTATTATATTTTTTCCTTTGATTAGCTTTGGAGAAGTAACATACCCAGAGCCTTCAGATAAATTTTATATAAATGATTTTGCAGACGTAATAGATGAAAAAGTAGAAAATCTTATTGCAGAAAATGGAAATGACCTGGAGGAAAAAACAGAAGCACAGATTGTACTTGTTACTGTTAACTTCACAGATGGTATTTCTATAGATGAATATGCTGCAGAGCTATTTAATAAATGGAAATTAGGTTCTGCTGAAAAAAATAATGGATTGCTTATTTTATTATCTATAGGCGACGAAGACTATTGGTCAGTACAAGGTAAAGGACTGGAAGTTTCCTTGACAAGTGGGGAGATATCTCAAATACTTTTTGATTATCTTGAGGATGATTTTGCTGCAGAAAATTATAGTGAGGGAGCAGCTAAAGTTTATGAAGCTTTTACAAAAAGGTTGGGGGGAAACTGGATAGGTGAAAAAGATTTTGAAGTAGAGGATAGTAAGAATGTTGAGAACAATAAAAATGTGGAAGATTATAAAAGAAATGAAAATAATCAATATTCAGGATCTTCAGATACACGTAATATGCCCAACCCTGATTATAGCAATCCGTCAAAATCACCTGATTTGCCCGGCTTTTTTAATCTGCCTGTCTATATATTAAGGCGGACCTTCAATATGATCGGAAAGTTTTTTAAATACTTTTTCATCTTGATAATATTTATTGCGATATCTTCAAAACGGAGGAAATATTACAGGAGAAGGTTCGGGATTCCGTTTAATCCATTTAGTTGGATAAGAAAAAAACGTTATGGCCCGGGTGGATATTGGGGCCATTATGGTCCACCACCGGCCGGCGGGGGATTTTGGTATAACGGACGTTGGAACAGCAACCCAAGACCCAAAAGTGGACATGAGCGGAGTACACCATCCGGATCAGCGGGATCAGGCTCCGGCTCAAGTTCCGGTACAGGGCCATTTTCGTCAGGAAACAACTCCTGGGGCCCAAAAAGCGGAGGGGGCGGATCTACCAGAGGCGGAGGTGCCGGAAGATCTTCTTT
>CAZEYH010000398.1:0-3142 GCA_964515895.1 uncultured Clostridiaceae bacterium
AAAGTAATTATTACCCGTGGTAGCTTGAATAAAGGATTTGAATATCCTTCCATAGGTTTGGTTGTAGTAAGTGATAGAGAAGTATTTGGTGTTGATAGGAAGGCTAGAAAAGTTACCAAAAAGAAGATAAAAGGAGTAAAAATCAGTCTTTTTACTGATTTAAATCCCGGGGACTATGTAGTACACCAGACTAATGGTATAGGTCAATATATTGGAATAGAGAAGCTTACAGTAGACAATATTAAAAGGGATTATCTTAAGATAAAGTACCAGGGAGGAGATTTTCTCTATATACCCACAAGCCATCTAGATACTATCCAGAAATACATAGGTGCTGAAGGGAAAGCTCCTAAGCTAAGTAAACTGGGTGGAAGCGATTGGATTAAAACAAAAAAAAGAGTAAAAGAATCTTTAAAGGAATTAGCAGAACAATTAATTAAACTGTATGCTCAAAGAAGGGCAGTAAAAGGTTTTGCTTTTTCAAAGGATACTGTATGGCAAAAACAGTTTGAGGATTTATTTCCCTATGAAGAGACTGAAGATCAGCTCAAATGTATAGAAGATATTAAAGCAGATATGGAATCTAACAAGCCTATGGATAGGCTTTTATGTGGCGATGTGGGGTATGGAAAGACTGAAGTAGCTTTAAGGGCACTTTTTAAAGCTATTATGGACGGCAAACAGGTTGCTTTTCTGGTACCCACTACAGTGTTAGCTCAGCAACATTATAATAATTTTAAAGAAAGACTTAAGGATTTTCCAGTTACTGTAGAAATGATAAGCAGATTCAGAACAAGGTCCGAGCAAAACAAAATATTAAAAGATTTAATGAAGGGGCATATTGATGTATTGATAGGTACTCACAGGCTATTACAAAAAGATATACAGTTTAACAATTTAGGCTTGTTAATAGTTGATGAAGAGCAGCGCTTTGGAGTTGTGCATAAAGAAAGACTTAAGAATATAAGACCTAATGTTGATGTTCTCACACTAACAGCTACTCCTATACCAAGAACTCTTCACATGTCCCTTATTGGAGTAAGAGATATAAGTGTTATAGAAGAACCTCCTGAAGATCGCTATCCTGTACAAACTTATGTAATGGAATATGATGATGAAATAATTAAAGATGCTATTAATAGGGAATTAGGCAGAGGAGGGCAGGTGTTTTATCTATATAATCGGGTGAGGACCATTGATGTTAAAGGTTCTCAAATACAGGCATTAGTACCTGATGCAAGGGTTGATATTGCTCATGGGCAAATGGAAGAAAGAAGGCTGGAAGATGTAATGCTTGCTTTTATAAACAGAGAATTTGATGTGCTGGTCTGTACCACTATAATTGAGTCCGGACTTGATATGCCCAATGTAAATACTATAATTGTTGAAGATGCCGATAAGATGGGGTTGGCTCAATTATATCAACTAAGGGGAAGAGTAGGGCGGTCCAATAGGCTGGCATATGCTTATATAACATATAAAAAGGATAAAGTCCTAACTGAAATTGCAGAGAAGAGACTTCAGACAATAAAAGAATTTACAGAGTTTGGTTCAGGATTTAAAATTGCTATGAGAGATTTGGAAATCAGGGGAGCCGGTAATTTATTGGGTCCCGAACAACATGGCCATATTGAATCTGTAGGTTATGAAATGTATTGCAGATTACTCGAGGAAGCAGTGACAGAACTAAAGGGTGAAGCACCTTCTCACAAGGATATAGAAGTGAATATCGACCTAAAAACTAACGCTTATATAGACGATAAGTACATAAATACTGAAATTCAGAAAATAGAAATGTATAAGAAAATTGCATCGATACAAGATGAACAGGATGTTATAGATATTCGAGATGAATTATTGGATCGTTATGGAGATTTACCCGATTCTGTTGAAAATCTGATACAAATTGCCTATATAAAATCTCTGGCAGGGGAACTTAATTTTGTATCTATTTCGGAAAAAGGCAATTCTATAATTTTACAGGTCAAGGACGAAAAAAGTATAAGTCTTGAGATTATTGGAAAACTTGCTGCTAAATATAAAAGGCAGATATTATTTAATGCAGGTGCCAGTCCATATATTTTGTATAAAATTACTGAAAACAATAGAGAAAGACTACTTGAAAATATTAAGATTATGTTACATGATATTAAAAGCTTTGAAGTAAAGTGAACAGTTGATGTATAATAAAATGAGCATGATTATCATGATTATTAAGAGGAGAGATATACTTGAGTAATGAAATGGATAAAAAAAGCAAAGAAACAAGAAATAAGACAAGAGAAGGAAAAAGCAACAAAAATGTATTATATGTGGTTATTGGAATTGCTGTAATAATAGTTATAGTTGCTGCAGTAGCCGGTTTTTCTAACTATTCTAAAAGTTATGTAGCTTCTGTAGGAAAACAAAAGATAAGTGTTGATGAATACAAGTTTTTTTTAGCACAGGAAAAAACTAATATGCTAAATATTGCAGGGAATCCTGATCCTGAAACATTTTGGGATACTACCATTACAGGCGGGGAAAAGGCTATAGATATTGCTAAAAAGAAAGCCCTTGAGAACATTAGAGAACTAAAGATTCAATTAATGCAAGCTAAAGAACAAAAAATATCTTTAGATAAAACTGAAATAGACAATATCGAAAAGGGTGTAGATAGTATTATTAAACAGTATGGTAGTAAATCAGCTGCTGATGCTGCATACAGGGAAATTTACGGAATAAGTATAAATGACTTTAAACAGATTTATAAAGATTATCTTCTGAGAAATAAACTTGTACAAAAAGAAATGGAGTCAATTGAAGCAAGTGAGGATGAAGTTGAAGAGTATTTCAATAAGTTTCCCGATGCCTTCAAAGACTCAATGTATAGATCAAATGCTCAGGAAGCGGTTTGGGTAAAGCATATACTAATAGCTACAGTAGATTTGGAAACCCGAGAAGAATTATCCAGCAGCAAACTTAAAAAGGCTAAAGAGAAAGCAGATGAGTTATTGGAACGAGCGAAAAATGGAGAGGATTTTGCACAACTTGCAAAAGAAAACTCTGAAGATCCGGGTTCAGCTCAACACGGAGGGGATTATGTATTCAGTAAAGGTAATATGATGCCTGAATTTGAAGAAACTTCATTCAAATTGGAACC
>CAZEYH010000399.1:0-3126 GCA_964515895.1 uncultured Clostridiaceae bacterium
GAACAAGTAATTTCTGTGTATGCAAATACAATTTTATCTAAAAACCAAACTAAGTAGTATATTAGAAAAAGAATTGATAAAAACGACTTTTGTCTATAGCTCTTAGGAATAATGGCAACTATTCTAATGCTTAAAAACCGTCAATGCATTTTTATAAAGCACCATTTCTCGTTCTCCAGGAGTAAAATTAGAGTCATCCAGCTGTCCTAGCTTTAATAGAAAAGACGCAAGATCCATATCTGTTCCAAACAAAAGTCTCTCGGCTCCCAATGTTTCTTTTGCGTAATCCAGTTCATCCCTTCTGAAAAGGGTACCTGAGTAATCAGTCCAAACATTTTTACATTTACGTATTGGCTTTAATTCTCTATAACTGTTTGCTCCAAGATGAGCCATTATGATTCTTGCTTCAGGATATTTAAGAGCAAGATTAGCTACATTTTCACCTAATGTTTCGTTTGGAAGTTGTCCTATAGCTTTGTGAAATGCATGTATCAGAATTGGAACATCATAATTGATACATTGCTCAACTAACGGAAAAACACATGGATCATCGCAATATGCCACAACCCAGAGTTTCATCCCCGACATTCCCAGCTCTTCAATACCACGGGACAGCTCATTTTTCGCATCATCTAACCTAGGATTTATATAACAATATCCAAATATCCGTTTGTCTCTTCTCATAAGCTTTGCTACATTATCATTTAATTCCTTGATTTCATTGCTATCCGGAACTAATGCACCAAGCCCTGAAACATAAATCCTATCGATATTATATCGGTCTGCTGATTCTATTAACACATTACTACTCTGCTCATATTGGTCTTTCCATATATGTGCATGGGTATCAATAATCATAATGTTTTGCTCCTTCCAAGCAGATTTTGAGCATTGTTCCATAATATATTATCAACTATGCTTTCTTCTAAATTATTATGCTCAACTAAATATAATGTGGAACGAAGACTGAAAAGTGGATATTGTGAACCATATATCAACTTATCAGTTCCCATTTTACTAAATAATAATTCTAACCCAAACGGCTTATCTTTAAGTCCGCTAGTATCATACCAAATTTTTCTGTTAGCCAAAATTTGTTCCCGGTAGGCCAGCAGTTCATTTAACCTTATGGTAAGAAGAAGTATTTTGCACAAAGGTTCTTGATTTAAGAATTCATAAAGTCCGAATTCTTCGGGTGTAAGAGGTTTGAGTATATAATTTAATCTTTCATCCTCCAACCTTATTGATATAAAAAGAGGAAGCTCTTTTTCATGTAATACGGTACATAGCCTTTCAACATATTTATTGCTATCCAGCCTATATTGATGATATCCCGGATAAATTCGTACTGCACAAATGTTGTACATATCTGCAGCAACCTGTATATCTTCCTCAAAGCCCGGTAGCATTGGATTAACTGTCATAACATGAAGGTAATCTGTGCCTTTTAGTATGGCAGCCAGTTCAGCCTCTCCTTCAAGGGGATCATTATAAAATATGCTATTCATGTTTGCAACAAGCCCATAGCTAATACCTGTTTCCATATGTTTTGCTTTAATCGCATCAATTCCTGATTCACGCAGCATTCTAAATGGCCAATGTCCGATTAAACAATTACAATCAATTTTTCCCATATCGTTATCTCCTTCTACTTTCCTATGCTTTCAAGCACATCCTGCATTTTCTTACTTCTTGTTTAATTCATTGTGCAATTTCAAAATTCCTGTATATTTACTCAAAATATAGACTTCCCGAGCAGGCTTCTGGGGTTACCTGCCAAGATACCACTTTGAAACTTTGATTATGGCTTTAGATATATCTTCTACATCTTTATTAGTATAAAATTGTGATATACCTATTCTTATAGATGTATTGAGTATAATCTCTGCATTTATACATCTTTCAGCATTATAGTCAATTTTTTTGCCATAAAAAGGACATTCAAATGGACATCGACTGTCCCCCTCATATGCATTATGATTCTTCAAAATATCATAATCATATACGCAACAAGGTATATAACCGGCTTGTGCCGGTATGCCTTCAGCATTCAATGCTTTTACAAATTCTTCTCTATCTACGCCAAATATTTTTTCATCTATTCTGAACAAATAGAACCAATATGAACTTTTGCAACCTTCGAGGGTTTTAGGTGGGATTATTCCATCAATACCACTAATTGCTTTCGTAATGGCATCTCCGATTTGAGAGTGCCTTTTACAGATACCCTCGACACGCTCAAGTTGGCCTAATGCAACTGCACCCTGTAATTCAGTCATACGATAATTTGGTGCAAGGAACGGTACTTTACGCATTGCTAGCGGATCATTTGTAAGACGATCATAATTCTTATCAGTAAAACGTAATGCCCTTCTATATAGTTCTTCATTATTAAGAAGTACCATACCGCCATCACCTGCAGAAATATGTTTAAAGTCATTGAGGCTAAAACATCCGATATCTCCAATAGTTCCAAGAAGTCTGCCTTTGTAATAAGCATAGTATGCCTGTGCACAATCTTCAATAACCATAATCCCGTACTTTTTTGCCAAGTCCATAATAGGATCCATATCTGATGGGTTGCCGGTTAAATGCACAATAAGTATAGCTTTTGTCTTGTTAGTAATTTTCTTCTCTATTGATTCTGCAGGCATATTATAAGTATTTAGATCAAGATCTGCAAAAACCGGGATAGCATTTTGATACAAAATCCCAATAATAGTTCCAATATCGGTTATAGGTGATGTTATTACCTCATCGCCTACTGTAACACCTGCTGTACCAAGCGCAGTATGAATTGCTGCTGTACCTGATGATGTTGCCACACAATATTTTGCTCCATACAATTCCGAAAACTTTTTACACATTTCTTTTACTTTTGTCCCATACCAGTAAAAGAGTGTATTCTGTTCCAGTGCTTCAGATAAATGCTTTAATTCAAGTTCACCAAATCTATTTCCCTTACCAAATGAATCATTTTTTATCTTTTCTCCCCCATGTATTGCTAGTTTTCCCAACATAATCACTCCATTCAATTTGTTTTTTACTCAACAATATTATATAAAATTCCTTTTCATACTTTCTAGAAGATAACTAATTTTGATTCAATGAATAAGTGTTATAGTA
>CAZEYH010000400.1:0-3118 GCA_964515895.1 uncultured Clostridiaceae bacterium
TTAATGAAAGGAGCGGAAGCAGTTTCAAAAGATAATGGATATCTTGTTATACTATGTAATACTGATTATGATGAAGTAATGGAAAAAGAATATTTAAACATGCTTGCACAAAAACAGGTTGATGGGATAATTATTGCAACAGTATGTAAAGATGATGAATATTTTGAAAGGATACTTGATAGCAGTATTCCTACAGTTTTCGTAGATAACCTACCTTCAGTGAAAAGAAATTATAATTATGTAACCATAGATAATGAAAAAGCCGGATATGATCTGACGAAACACCTTATAGAATTGGGATACAAAGATATTGCTATTATAACCGGTAAACTCCAGGAAACGTCTGCTACTGAAAGGTTAAAGGGCTGGAAAAAAGCTATGAAAGACAATGGCTTAAAAGTAAATAATGATTTTATTGGTATAGGGGATTTCAAAATAGAGAGTGGTTACACAATAATGAAAAAGATGCTGGAACTGGACAAGAAGCCTCAAGCATTACTTGCAGCTAATAATAATATTGCTTATGGTGCTGTAAAGGCAATAAGAGAGAAAGGCTTAAGAGTTCATGAGGATATATATGTAGTATGTTTTGATGCAACAGATAATACCGGTCTAATGAGTATTAAACTTCCTTCAATGATACAACCTGCAGAGAAAATTGGTGAAATTGCTCTTGAAACAATCATGAAAAGAATAGATAATAGAGAGTTCAAAATTTTTGATAATGTGATTCTTGAACCTGAATTTGTTAAATAAAAGTATATAGAAGTATTTTCATATTATTAAGTTGTTGAAGAGGAATTCTATTGACTTAGTCATATAGCAAAAGAAATTTTAAACAAGTAAAAACGTTATTACACACAAAAATGCAATCACCAAGATTTTCATTATATTATTAACAGAAAATTTATTTTTAGGGGGGATTTGTATGGAATTTAAAAATGGCAAAAAAATATGGTATTTTCCTGATGGTGAATTGCCATCACCTGGCGATGAACCTCTCAAAGGTCACGAGTCTATCATTATATTAAATGATAATGAAGACACTGCTAATGTAGTTATGACCCTTTACTTTGAGGACAGGAATCCTATTGAAGACATTAAAATTACAGTATCACCTAAAAGAGTAAAGTGTATAAGGATGGATAATCCTGATGACCTTGCCGGAACGGTTGTGCCACTTGAAACACAATATGCAATAAAACTTGTTAGTGATGTACCAGTAGTAATACAATATGGAAGACTTGATACACGACAGGAAAAAATGGCATTTTATACAACGATGGGATTAAGTTTTTAGACTTAGTTCATCTAAGGAAAAAGAAGATTTGCTTTTATGTTCAAATTATGAACGGAGTAAATTCTCTTGATAATATTATAAAAAAGAAAGTGAGGTTTCATGTATGAGTAGAGTAATGATACCAGATTGGGAATACAAAGAAAGGATTAAAAGGGCAGCAAAACTTGCAGGAGAAAAAGGCCTTGATGTATTTCTTGTGAATTCAAATGAGGCCGATTATGCAAATGCCAGGTATTTTAGTGGCTTTTGGCCCTTATTCGAGAGAGCAGGAGTTGCTATTACACCTGAAGGAAACGCCTGTTTAATTGTAGGACCTGAAAGTATAATATTTGCATCTGATGTAAGCAGAATCGACAAAATTTTCATATCACTAGACTATCGCGAATCAGCAGACCCATCTTATCCAGAAACTAAAACTAGCACATATAAAGACATATTCAATGCTCTCGGTGTAAAGGGAGAAAAAATAAAAATAGGAATAGGAAGCTTTCTTGATACAAATGCTGTAATGTTGGAAAGCTTAAAAGAGAATTATCCTCAAGCCGAAATAATAAAAGCTGATGATATAATGCTTACTTTAAGAGGAATAAAATCGGAAAACGAACTTGCCTGCATGAGAGAAGGATTTCGAATAACAGAACTAGCAATTAAGGAAGTTATTAAAAACCTTCGTCCCGGTGTAACAGAATTACAAATGGTAGGTATTGCTCAAAGAGTTATTTATGAAAATGGAGCCGAATATGAAGGACTTCCTATGTATGTTTTCAGTGAAAAATCAACCAGACATGCAATCTCAAGGTCATCTCACAGGATAATTGAAAAAGGGGACTTGGTACAGCTTAATTTATCTGCAAAAGTAGACGGATATTCACCAAGCATCGGTATGCCCGTATGTGTTGGCAAGCTTACTGAAGAAAAAAGAACTATGGTGGAATTTGGACTCAAGGCTCATAATTGGACAGAAAGCCAGATCAAGGCAGGGGTACCTGCAAGCGACATTGCTAAAGGATATTATGATTTATTTGTTTCTAATGGCTATAAAGACAATTTTGTATACGGTCCATGTCATGGAACAGGTATGATTGAAGTAGAAGCACCCTGGATGGAAACCAATTCGACATATCTACTTAAACCCAATATGACATTCCAGATTGATAGTTTCGTATCAGGAAGCACATTTGGCTTGAGATGGGAAAAGGGAATTGTAGTTACTGAAACCGGATGTGAAAGCCTCTGCAATCCTATAGGAGACATTATTGAACTAGATTATTAAAAATGTGACAAAGGGGGACGGTCCTGTTTTGGCAGTAATTAAATTGCACTCACTGTAGGTAATCCTGCAGAGAGAAGTCGTGAAACACCTTCTGGGGAGCAATTATAACATAAGCCGACAGAAATTGTCCCCTAAGTAATTTAGGGTAATTATTCAATTATTTTTGCACTCTAAACACAATGAAAGGAATGATAGCTATTATGAAGCTAGAATACATATTCCCAAAAGATATTGAAAAGGCAAAAGAAGAAAAATGGCCACTTGTAATCCCTGTTGGAACAATAGAGTATCATGGTCCTCATTGTTCTTTCGGCTGTGATACACTTATAGCATATGGGATTCTTGAGAGGCTTGAAAAAGAAAAAAATATAGTAATTGCTCCTCCTGTATGGTATGGACCTGCCAGTTATGCCGTTGCAGGATCTGAAAAGGGTACTATTCATGTTGACGCAGATATATTCGAGCAAAACATATATTGTATCTTAAAGTCTCTCTTGTATGGAGGTTGGCGCAATATATATCTTCTTATACACCACCAGTATGAA
>CAZEYH010000401.1:0-3112 GCA_964515895.1 uncultured Clostridiaceae bacterium
TCGAAAAAGCAGGCTTATGCAGGATGAACGTCATATCTTGCATTTAGGATACTTCGAGGGCAAGTTCTAATGCCATTTACTCGTTCCAATGCGGGCGCAGGTCATTCGCCATCCGTGGCTCAGGACCGGCGCCTGCGGCATCCGTGCCGCAGGTTTAGTAAACTTGATGCCGCATTCGAACTTCGCCATAGCAAAGAACTTGCATCCTCTTGTATCATAATGCAGTCCATGAGCGTTCATCCTGCAGTCCGCTTTGATATCTCAGACTTTCCGAGCAGACTCCTAGAGGTGGGAGGTTAGCACCTTTATATTTTTTGTGTTGACGAAAAGAGTTAATTTATATAGAATTAATAGCTGAAATGAACTATATTAAGGAATCAAAACAGAAACGAAGTCATATATATATTTTCTGACTGTTCAGCGGCGACTTATAGTAACGAGCAGAAGAGAAACAACATAAATGTGAAAGGGGTAACAAGCTTTATGTTTAAAATAGTAAAAAAAGAAACTCTAAATACTTCAGTTAAGCTAATGGAGGTTGAAGCTCCATATATAGCAAGAAAAGCACAACCGGGGCAGTTTATTATTTTGAGAGTTAATGAAAATGGCGAAAGAATTCCATTGACCATTGCCGATTTTGACAATGAGAAGGGCACTATAACTATTATCTTCCAAGAAGTAGGAAAAACTACTAAATTATTAGGTACATTGAATGAGGGAGATACAATTCTTGACTTTGTGGGTCCTCTTGGAACACCAACCCATTATGGCGAGGTAAAAAAGGCTGTTGTAATTGGAGGCGGCTTGGGAACCGCTATTGCTTATCCCCAAGCTAAGAAACTTTTTAATATGGGAGTACAGGTTGATGTAATAATGGGTTTTAGAAATAAAGACCTTATAATGCTTGAAAAAGAAATGAAGGCAATAAGCACAAGGCTTTATATTACTACTGATGATGGCTCAAATGGTAATAAGGGATTTGTATCGGATGTTTTGAAAAAATTGATTAATGAGGGTAATAAATATGATTTAGTTATTGCAATAGGCCCTTTAATAATGATGAAAGTAGTAAGCCGGATTACAAAAGAATATGGCATTAAAACAATTGTAAGCATGAATCCTATAATGGTGGATGGAACGGGCATGTGTGGCGGTTGTCGTGTTACAGTTGGTGGAAAAACGAAGTTTGCTTGTGTAGATGGTCCCGATTTTGATGGACATGAAGTGGATTTTGATGAAGCAATTAGAAGGCAGCAAATGTATAAAGTAGAGGAAAAGCAATCTATGGAAGAACATATATGCAAATTGGAGGGGATAAAGAATGCCTAATATGTCATTAGAGAAAGTAACTATGCCTGAACAGAAAGCTAATGTAAGGAACAGAAATTTTCTTGAGGTTGCACTTGGATATACTGAAGAAATGGCAGTAGAAGAAGCACAAAGATGCCTTAATTGCAAGCATAGACCTTGTATGCAGGGCTGCCCTGTAAATGTTAAAATTCCTGAATTCATTACCCTTGTAGCTCAAGAAAAATTTGAGGAAGCTTATTATAAAATAAAAGAAACAAATAACCTACCTGCTATTTGTGGTAGAGTATGTCCTCAAGAGACTCAGTGTGAAAAATATTGCGTACGCGGTAGAAAAGGAGAACCGGTTGGTATAGGAAGGCTTGAGAGGTTCGTTGCAGATTGGTATATGGCAAGGGGGAAAAATCAGGATATAAAAATTGAGAAAAAGAACAAAAAAGTAGCAGTAATTGGTTCCGGTCCGGCGGGTTTAACCTGTGCAGGTGACCTTGCAAAAATGGGCTACAATGTAACGATTTTTGAAGCATTTCATACTCCGGGAGGAGTTTTAGTATACGGAATACCGGAATTCAGGCTTCCTAAAACACTGGTACAAAAAGAAATTGATACTATAAGACAACTAGGTGTGGAAATAAAGACAAATATGGTTATTGGCAAGATATTAACATTAGACGAACTAAAAGAAGAGGGTTATGAGGCGATTTTTATCGGAACAGGTGCGGGACTTCCCAGTTTTATGGGTATACCCGGAGAAAACTTGAATGGAGTTTATTCAGCTAATGAATTCCTTACAAGAATTAACCTTATGAAGGCATATAAATTCCCTGAAACCGATACCCCTATAAAAATAGGTAGAAATGTAGCTGTCGTTGGTGGTGGGAATGTTGCTATGGACGCTGCCAGAAGTGCTAAAAGACTCGGGGCAGAAAATGCATATATTGTTTATAGGCGGTCTGAAGCAGAAATGCCTGCTCGATTAGAAGAAGTACATCATGCAAAAGAAGAAGGGATAATATTTAAGCTTCTTACAAATCCGGTACAAATTACAGGAACAGAAGATGGGTGGGTAAAAGGCATGGAATGCATTGAAATGGAATTAGGAGAGCCCGATAAATCGGGAAGAAGAAGACCTATACCAAAACCGGGTTCAGAACATGCGCTTGATGTAGAAACGGTTGTAATTGCAATCGGACAGAGTCCTAATCCGTTGATAAAAGCAACTACTCCAGACCTGGATACTCATAAATGGGGTGGTATCATAACCAATGAAGAAACAGGAGCAACAAGCATCGATGGAGTTTATGCAGGAGGGGATGCTGTAACAGGTGCAGCCACTGTTATACTTGCAATGGGAGCCGGAAAAAAAGCTGCCGTTGCAATAAATGAGTATTTGAGCAAGAAATAGCATCTAACTATATGTTTCTTTTTAGACTGATTTGGTATATAATTTAATAGGTAGAAAATGAGTGGAGAGATACGTTAAACTGGGGGTATTACGCTATGATAGAAAAGCATTTAGTTACATTAAAGGAAGTTATAGATGATTTTCAACTTGAAATAGTAACAGGTCACAGTATAGTTGACGATATAGCAATAACCACGTCTGATATAAACAGGCCCGGCCTTCAGCTTACGGGATATATGGAGAATTTTGGAAACGACCGTATCCAGATAGTAGGGATGGTTGAGACAAGTTATCTGGAAGTTATGTCTCCTGAAGAAAGACACAAAAGATTAGAAGCATACTTCAAATTAGGATTCCCATGTGTAGTTATTACAAGGGGATTAGACGTTTTTGATGAGA
>CAZEYH010000402.1:0-3106 GCA_964515895.1 uncultured Clostridiaceae bacterium
TTCAATGAAGAATGTGTGTCGGGGATAAGAAGGCATTTTGATGACAACAGCATAATTCATTTGGTAGCTCATCCCAGAAAACCGGATGGGACAGTTGCATTAGACGAATACTCGATACTTGGAAGTAGTAACATTCCCAATTTAGCACATAGGATTTTCATTCTCCGGCGAACCGATGAAGATGAAAAAAGGAAAAAGGGAATAGATTATGATGCTTATGTAGGTATTTTAAAAGATAGGGTATTGGGTGTAACTAAAAAATATATTGGGCTTTATTATGACGAAGCAAGCAGGAGGTTGTATGGTAAAAGAGACGATGTGAATAAAAAATACAGTTGGGATGATGGAAGTATCATATACAGAAATAATAAATTCGGAAGCAATGGAATCCTAGTGCAGGGCATCACAGATGACGAACCTTTTTAGGGGGTAAGTTGGTTGAATAATTACGTAATCTACCATTTACACAGTGATTTATCTATATTGGATTCAGCTACTAAGTTTGAATCCTATATTGAAAAATCAAAAGAATGCAATATGAAAGCGATAGGATTTAGCGAACATGGAAACGTCTATCAGTGGATCAAGAAAAAACAACTCTGTGATGAAGCGGAGTTAAAATACATACACGGACAAGAATTTTATATTACGGCAACCATCAAAGAAAAAGTACGTGATAATTGGCATTGTATTTTGATTGCACGTAATTTCGAAGGAGTAAAGGAACTTAACAAGTTGTCGTCTATTGCCTACCAAAAAGACGGACATTTCTATTATGGTCCCCGAATTACCATAGATGAACTTGTCACCACCACTGACAACATCATCGTAACCACGGCATGTTTGGGCGGTATCTTAAACCGTGCGCCGGACAATATCAAAGACAGGTTTCTTGAATTTTTAATAGCCAATAAAGAAAGATGTTTTCTTGAGATTCAACATCACAGTGATAATGCTCAGGTACAATACAACAAGTATCTTTTTGAATTGCATAAGCGATATGGGATTAGGCTTGTTTGCGGTACTGATACTCATAGCTTAAACAAAGACCTTGCAGAAGCAAGAAAGATATTGCAGGTATCAAAAAATATCAACTATGCGGATGAAGAGGGATGGGATTTAACTTTTAAAACTTATGATGAATTAGTTGAAGCATATGAAATTCAAAATGCTTTGCCTAAAGTTGTTTACATGGAGGCTATAGATAATACAAATTTACTTGCCGATATGATAGAAGAGTTTGAATTAGATTATACCTACAAATATCCCAAAGTCTATGATAACGCAGAGCAAATATTTATGGAAAAAGTAAACAAATCATTAATAGAAAAAGGACTTGATAACAATAATTACAGAAGCAGAATAGCACATGAAGTAGAAGGGATTAAAAAGAACAATGCCATAGACTATCTTCTTTTACAGGAAAAAATAACGTCATGGTGTAGAGAGAATGATATTTACCCTGGCCCTTCAAGGGGTTCTGTTTCCGGCAGTCTATGCGCCTACCTGTTGGGCATTACTGAGGTTGATCCAATTAAATATGACCTAAATTTTGAACGTTTTATGAATCCCGAAAGAATAAGTTTGAGCGATATAGATATTGATTACCCACCTAACAAACGTGATATGGTAAAAGATTATATATTTAACGAATTGGGATTGCATTGTTGCGATATAGTTGCTTATAATACGCTAGCTCAAAAGGGTGCTATTAGAGATACGGCAAGAGCATTAAATATTCCTCTAAAAAAAGTAAATGAAATGTGCAAAGATGTTGAAGCGAACGAGGATAAATACAGGGAACAACACCCCGAACTATTTAAGTATGTAGATTTACTTTACGGGGTAATCACATCAGTATCTATTCATCCAAGCGGCTCCGTAGTCAGCGATAGAAACCTAGAAGAAGAATTAGGATTATCAACATCAGGAACACACAACTTGCCCGTATCACAAGTAGATATGAATGTTATTGATAGTGTCAATTATGTAAAGCTGGACATTCTCGGGTTAGACAACATCCAGCTTATTAATGAGACTTGTGAACTGGCAGGGATAGAAAGGGTAAATCCCGACAACTTAGATTTTAATGACTTCTCCATATGGAAGGATATTGCAGAAAATAATACATCAATATTTCAAATGGAATCAGATTATGCGGGGCATATAATACGGCAATTATTCAGTCCAGAAACATTGCGGAAGATTAAAAAAGAGATTGGTTATCTTGATTACTTATCCCTGTTCGCTATGGCTAATGGCGCGCTTAGACCGGCAGGAGAATCATATAGAGATAAAATGGCTCAAGGCATAGTTAATGATAATGGGCACCCTGCACTTAATGAAATACTTGCGCCGACACTTAATTATTTAGTTTATCAGGAGCAAATCCTTGAGTTCTTGAATAAGTTTTGCGGTTATTCAATGGGAATGGCAGATATTGTCAGGAGGGGTTTTGCGAAAAAAGAAGGAACTGAAAAGTTTATCCCCGAAATCAAAGCAGGTTTTATCAAAACTATGACTGAACAATATGATACTACAGCAGAAGAAGCAGAAAAGATTGTTGAATCGTTTTTAAGGGTTATTGAAGATGCAAGTGATTATTTGTTTTCTGTCAATCATAGCAAGCCGTATAGTATGATAGCCTTTGCCTGTGGATATTTAAGGAAACATTATCCATTAGAATATCTAACCGTTCTTTTAAACATTAATGAAAACAACCGAGAAAAGACTATGAAAATAATCGACTATGCCAAAAGCAGAGGCATAGAAGTTAAACCTGTTGAGTTTGGTAAATCTAAGGCTAATTATTTCTTTGATAAGAATGAAAATATAATTTATCGTGGTTGTGCCAGCCTAAAATATTTGAATGCTGATGTATCTAATAGACTATTCGAGTTGAGTGTAAATAAATATGAAAGTTTTATAGATCTATTGATAGACATTGAAGAAGATACAACTGCTGATACGAGACAAATAACTACATTGATCAAACTAAACTACTTTAAAATGTTCGGTAACAACGGCAAACTTCTAAAGCTATACGAAGAATTTACCAAAGGCAAAGATAGATACAGCAAAAAGCATACAGGGATGACCAAAATAA
>CAZEYH010000403.1:0-1567 GCA_964515895.1 uncultured Clostridiaceae bacterium
TTTGCTTTTGTAAAATATTTTTACTTTTTACCAGATACAATATACCTGTAACAGCAGAAATAAGGTCGGTTATAGGGTATGTAATCCATGCGCCGAGGACTCCCAATATTTTTGTCATAATAAGCAATACAGGAATAAACAACAAGAGTTGTCTGTATATAGACAAAAAGAAACTGATTTTTGGTTGACTTAATGCTTGGTAATAATATATTGCTACGTAATATATGCTTATTGAAGGGAATATGATTATTGTTGTTCTGAAGGCTTTTACTGCTTTTTCTAGTATAAGCCGGTCCTTTAAGAAACTACCTATAATTTCCTTAGTAAATATCATCATCCCGGCCCACAAAACAACAGATGTAATTGAAGCTAAAACTACTGTTTTTTTCATGATTTCTTTGAGCCTTGGATAATTTCCTTCTCCATAGGCATATGCTGCAAGGGGTTGCATACCTGCACTTATACCAAGCATAGTAATATATAAAAACATGGAAATTCTTGTTATTGCTCCAACAATAATAACTGCTGTATCACCGCCTATGGGCATTAATCTTTTATTCAACAGCCATATTATTACGGCATCGGAAATTTCTACTATAAAAGAAGAAAAACCTACTGCTATTATTGATTTACATACAGTAGTATTAATAGAAAAGGAAATCTTTAGTTTAAATTCCCTGCCAAACTTTAATATTTTGTATAATGCATAGCAAAACCCTAGTATTTGTGAAACAACTGTGGATATAGCTGCTCCTTTAATACCCATATCAAGTATAACTACTGTTATATAGTCCAATATTATATTAACTGCTGCTCCTATTGATGTAGATACAAAGGTAACCTTAGGCTTACCCATAGCTGCCATTCCGTAACCTAGTATATTTATAAATCCTAGAAATATAGAGCCCAGCAAAACAATTTTTATATATTCATCAGCCAAGGGATATATTTCACTGCTTGCACCAAGCTTTATAATCAAATTCTTACGGAAGCAAATAACTAAAATAGGTAATAGAGTAAAAGTTAATACTCCAATACTAATAGCGCTTGATAACCCTTTTTTAAGTTTTATGAAATCTTTTTCTCCTAATGATGTTGCTATATATGTGGATGTTCCAACTCCAATAAGGAGGGAGAGAGCAATAAAAAGCCTCTGTAAAGGAAATGCTATACCGAGAGCTCCTATAGCATTAGCATCTACATACCTACCAACAAAAAATGTATCTACCATATTATAAAGCTCTGATAGAAGAACGGTTATAATACCCGGTACGGCAAAACCAATAAGTGCTTTAGTGACATTCTTTTCTGTCAATAAATTCTGTTTATTCCCCAAAAACTCACTCCAAATATTTCCAAATATTTTGATAAATAAAAAATACAAATACTAGTTTGTAGGTGCATTTTCAAAAATTAAAGTAATATTTACAAGCGGCTTTCGTTACAGTACCTCCACTAATGCCGCTTTCCAGTATTTTATTAAAATAAGTCAATGCACCATAGTTTATCAATTTCAATTTAAATCCTATAATAAATACTATAATAAATCCTAGGATAAACCCTGTAA
>CAZEYH010000403.1:1667-3095 GCA_964515895.1 uncultured Clostridiaceae bacterium
GGTAATAATTATGGCGGCACTTTTTGAAATGCCACTAAGTGAACTTAAGCAATATAAAGGGATAAACCCTTGCCCTGCTGATTTTGAAGAATATTGGGAGAGAGGCCTTAAGGAAATGAACGCATTGGATCCACAGGTGGAGCTTGTTCTTGCTGAATTCCAGGTTCCTTTTGCTGAATGTTTTGAACTTTATTTCACAGGCGTGAAGGGTGCAAGGATTCATGCTAAATACCTAAGACCTAAAAATATTAAAGAGAAACACCCTGCTGTGCTTCAGTTTCATGGATATTCAGGGAGTTGTGGCGACTGGCAAAGCAAACTGGGTTTTGTTGCGGCAGGGTTTTCCGTTGCAGCTCTTGACTGCCGAGGACAGGGAGGATTATCTGAGGATGTAGGTGGAGTTAAAGGAAATACATATTGTGGTCAAATTATAAGAGGATTAGGTGACCCTGACCCTGACAATTTGCTCTTTAGACAAATCTTTTTGGACACTGCACAATTAGCAAAAATAGTTATGTCTTTTCCTGAAGTTGATGAAAACCGGATAGGTGCTATGGGAGGTTCCCAAGGTGGTGGTTTGACTCTTGTATGTGGTTCACTAGAGCCACGAATAAAGAAACTGGCCCCTATGTTTCCTTTTCTATGCGACTATAAGCGGGTATGGGATATGGATATGGCAAAAGATGCATATGCAGAATTGGAAACATATTTCAGGCGTTTTGACCCAAGACATGAAAGAGAAGATGAAATATTTACAAAACTTGGATATATTGATGTACAATTCTTAGTAAAAAGAATACAAGGCGAAGTCCTTATGGGAACAGGCCTTCAGGATACAACATGTCCTCCGTCTACACAATTTGCCGCGTACAACAAGATAAAATCAAAAAAACAGATGATAAAATATCCGGATTTTGGACATGAAGAACTACCGAACTTTGATGACATGATATATAATTTCATGATGGGATTGTAACTTTCATAAAAAACATGATAAGCATGAGAACTATTCTCATGCTTATCATGTTTTTTATCTTTCTTTATTTGCTACCTGAACCATATTGGAATTATAACTTTGCTTAAATTATGCCGGTTACTATACTATATCAGCATGGTAATTTTGCAATGATTTTACCGTATCTCTGTCAGAAGAATTTTCTCGGTAGGCGGCAATTCCTTTTGCACTTGCTAAGGCTGCTGCCAAGTTAGTTATATAAGGTACTCGATATTTTATTGAAGCTTTCCTTATATATGAATCGTCAAATTGGCTTCGCTTTCCGAGAGGGGTATTTATCACTAACTGTATTTCTTTGTTCATGATGCCGTCAATAATATTTGGTCTACCTTCATACAACTTATTAATAACCTCAGCTTTAATTCCATTTTCAGCAAGAAATTGTTGAGTACCCCGGGTTGCTTTAATATTAA
>CAZEYH010000404.1:0-3095 GCA_964515895.1 uncultured Clostridiaceae bacterium
GCAGCTTCACTTATGCTCCTTTCCAATATTTTCTTCACTTAAATTTTATGCACCCTTCTGTGATTGACTATTTTGTAAATTTTGTTTATTATAGAATTAACTTTTAATCTTTAATAGATTTATTGATAAAGCATTATTTCTATTGAATGTACAAAAAGTACAAAAATATAATTAGTAAGTAGGAAAACGTGTAAAGCAATGCCACTTATGGAAATTTTTGATTCAACCGAAACAAGTTTATTTGAAATACTGAGGAAAGTTCACAGTGGTAAAATATAATTACCGGATTTCTGGAGAGGATGGACTTGGGACGATAATCGTATAAAGGGAAGAGTGATATTTAATGATATCGTTAGTAGAAATGGAAGACATGCTCAATGAAATAGTAGATAAGTTTCCACAGGAGTTATTTAAGGAGCTAAACGGGGGAATAATCCTTCTTCCCGAAGCAAAACTACATCCTATTACTAGAAAGAATGATCTTTATATATTGGGAGAGTACCATAAAAGCGGAAACATGGGCAGATACATAACCATTTATTGCGGGTCTTTTCTTTGTGTATATGGGCATCTTGGGAAGAAAGACTTGAGAGAAAAACTTGTACACACATTAAAACATGAATTCATACATCATCTTGAATCTCTAGCCGGGGAAAGAGGTTTAGAAATTAAAGATGCACAATATTTGGTGAATTATTTAAAGCGGAAAGATGGTTGAATAAGCAATAGTTAAAGACATCAAATGCCTATACTGATTCCGGGCATCATGGAAAATAATATTTATTTCAAGAGTCATAAATTTGTGATTATCTAAATAGTATACTAAAAACTTGTACAGCCGATAGAATAAAATCAATAAAGTTGTTGGACCCAAAAACTTGATATAAATATGGGGGGATCTCGTATGAATGCTATCGAAGTGGAAAACTTAACAAAAACATATGGAACAACTGTTGCGGTTGACTGTATATCACTTAACGTAAAAAGAGGAGAAATCTTTGGCATGTTAGGTCGTAATGGTGCAGGTAAAACTACCACCATTGAGTGTGTAATAGGATTAAGAGAATATGACAAAGGTTTTGTCGAAGTTCTCGGTCTTAACCCTCAAAAGGAACAAAAAACTTTATTCAACCGTGTAGGCGTACAGTTTCAAGAAGCATCATTTCAGGACAAGATAAAGGTTAGTGAGATTTGCAGGCTTTTTGAATCATTCTATAAAAATCCGTACTCATATAAAGTTTTACTTGAAAAATTTGACCTATCAGAAAAAACAAACTCATATGTGAATAATTTATCCGGCGGTCAAAGGCAAAGACTTTCAATTATTCTTGCATTAATTTCAAATCCTGAACTTGTTTTTCTAGACGAGCTTACTACAGGATTGGACCCTCAAGCGCGTCGCTCAATGTGGGATTATGTCAGGGAACTTAGAGAAGATGGTAAGACAATCTTTATGACAACTCATTATATGGAGGAAGCAGAGTATCTTTGCGACAGAATATGTATCATTGACAATGGTAAGATTATTGCTCTTGGTACAATAAATGAAGTAGTAAATTCCTGTGAAATTCATAATGAGATTACATATGAGTCGGAGCAGGATATTTCCTCTTTATTAAAAGATAGAATTAAGCAAATGACAGATATAAAAAAGGAAGGTAATAAATATACAGTATACGGAAAAGATGATTGTATTTTGGGAAAGTTGGCGTATATATTGGAAACAGAAAAAATCGGATATTGGAATTTAGATATAAGAAGACCAAATTTGGATGATGTGTTCATAAAAATGACCGGTAGGGGAATAGGAGAGAGTGGAGAATGAATAAACTTGTGATGATTACCAAAATTGAGTTCAAATTATTCCTTAGAAACTTTTTCAGTGTATTTTTTGCCTTTGCTTTTCCTGTAGGTATGCTTTTATTGTTTGGAGGAATATATGGCAATGAGCCTGTGGAATTTTTCGGGGGACATGGAACGATTGATGTTACAGTGCCATCATATTTTTGCATGATAATAGCTGTTACAGGACTTATGAGCCTTCCCTTGACAGTCGCCCAATACAGGGAACGTAAAATACTTAAACGGTTTATGGCAACACCCATTAATCCGTCAGGCATATTGATTTCACAGGTTATTGTTAATTTTATAATGACAGTACTTGGTATGGTAGTCTTGATTGTTGTAGGTAAAATTGTATTTGACCTGCACTTTTTGGGTCGGGTATTGCCGACTATATTCTCATTTCTACTTATAACTTTGAGTATGTTTTCTTTAGGACTTTTAATAGCCGGAGTTTCACCCAACGGCAAAACAGCAAATGCAATCTCTTATCTTATTTATTTTCCGATGCTGTTTTTGTCAGGTGCTACCATGCCTATTGAAATAATGCCTAAGAGCATAGCAAATATAGCAAAGGTTCTGCCTCTTACACACGGCGTAGAGTTATTAAAAGGAGTATGGCTTGGTGGAAAAATTTCAGATTATTTACTTGAGATTATTGTGCTATTGTGCATATTTACAGTATGTACAATATTTGCGGTAAAATCGTTTAAGTGGGAATGAAAATATATGGTAAGAAGGGAGTTTGATTAGTTGGCATATTGCGATTTATTACAACTTGACAATAAGATGAAGAAATAAGAGGTTGTTTACTTTTCGACAAAGCAGGTTTTTAATGAAGAATATCAATTACCAAATATTACAACATAATAAATCACGATAATATATTTAATAATCTATGCTAAATTTGACAAACATAGTATTGGAACGCGAAGGTGGCGGTCATTGTCCTCATGGTTATATGTGTCACACTTTGGTGATGCTCCCGCCGCTCAACCGACAGGCCTTATAAATACTGATAAATGAGACCTCTCATACTTTAGTATGAGAGGCTTTTTTTGCAATTTCATACTTTAGGTCGATGACTTTACCCTCATCTTTACATAAACTTAATCATGCATGAAGGAAACATGATGTAAATGAAGACGATCCGAAACGACACAGCTGTGTACATGTATATGTGTACATGCATAAATATTTTATTATTTATTTATGGAGAGGGGGAATGTAAACATGAAACGATTAGCACTATT
>CAZEYH010000405.1:0-3079 GCA_964515895.1 uncultured Clostridiaceae bacterium
GCAGCTTCACTTATGCTCCTTACCAATATTTTCTTCACTTAAATTTTATGCACCCGCATTTTCCGATATACAGACGGGGAAAAGCCGGTTTTATTTTTAAATACTTGGGCGGAATGGTCGTTATAATCCATATCCCCTTTTGGGGTGGGCTTTATTTTTTGTTAACTTTCAATCAGGCTATTCCACCTTTCTCAAATTACTGCTGAAGGATATTACTCCCTCATATTCCATAACTTCTATGGAGGCTTCAAACCTATTGCCTTTCCATTCCACAATCTTGCTTACCATATACTCGTCTCCCTGCCATCCTTTATTAATAAGCTTCTGCATGTATTCCACAACATCCTCATTACTAAGGCCTTCATAATCGTATGTGATATTATACACTACATCATCTTTCTCACCTATATCCGAGATTACAACTTCCCCAACCAGAGTACCTTTATCCGGTGGAAAAATATCAGAAGGTAATTCATCGCCGGGCCAAGAACCTTGCTTTTGCACATATACGCTTATTTGCAGCAGGATTTTTGAATTGAATTGGAAGTCTAGGCTAATGTTTTTCTTCCTCGCCATAGGAAAGGTATCATCCCTGTCAACATACCAGTCTAAGCTTTCAAGTTGGTCAAGATACGCCTTTAATTCTTCCCCGTTAGTTTCCACAAAGATTGTATACTCTTCCGCGTCTCCACCGGAGTTCACCACTTTTCCCTTTTCATATTCGGGAATTTCGGCAGGAACCTTGCCCTCAGGCCAGCCTTCGACTATAAGGCCGCCCCCCTGCAGAGCCTTTCCCAATATGTCTTCCCCGATAATATTCGTAATATTCTCAAGGGCATCCATGGCTTCATTGCGTTCATCCTTTGTATCAACTGTGTTTTTTACTTTTTCAGAAGCATCCTTTACAGCTGCCTTTTCATTTCCGCTAGGCTTACCAAATAAATTACGGACCACAAATAATACAGACATATTTATCAATAACACTGCCGCAACAATAATGAAGAAATATTTATAGCTTTTTTTCATGTTCACCTCTCCTTGCTTTTATTTTGGAACTATAGGTTGCTTGCTAAGCCTTCCGGAGAAGATACCATTTATTCCCGAATTCAATATCTGAAAGTGAATTCTGCCGCCTCGAAGGATGCTCATTTTATATGGCGAAGCTACTGAGGAGCCAAGCTGCTCATCCATATCAATGCCTATGCCGGCAATATCCAGAGAAGATGCGCCAAAGACTCCCGAGCCTTCAAACGACACTTCTCCAAGGGCCATACTAAAAATCGGAACTAACTGCACAATTTCGGGATTGGTATCTTTTGGCACTAAAGGTACTATGGTAATTGTATCACCAGGATTATTTGCGGACCTTTTGCCAAAGTCTAAATATTCCTTATTGTTATAAGACTCCACCTGTATAGACAAATTATCCGCATTGTAAGTACCTCCAATATTAAGCAGAAACTTAATTATCGTGCCCTCAGACTTTTCCATGATTTCCTTAGACAATTCACTATCATCTATCTTCATTTCAAGTGTTGCTGTTCCTTTGTATGTCCCCTTTGAGGTTTTACCGCCTTTTTTTACCGCATTTAGTTTGAGCTTATAGATAATCTTTAACGGAACTCCCAAATCCTTTATTTCCTTTTCAACGGTGTCATTAACGCGTATTGTCCAGATAAATTCATCAATCCTGGGATCGTGCTCAACAGGAATATCTATCTCCGGGTCGTGTTCAACAGGAATATCCGTTTCTGTTCCTTCCTGTTCACCTTCGCTCTGAGAATCATCCGGTGTATCGGGAGGTTCAGGGGGCTTAGTATCGTCTTGAGGTGTGCCTATGCCGGGCGGACTTTGGGTTTGGGAACCACCCTGAGATCCTGATGTGCTGTTTGATCCATTATTCTCAAATTCTTTCTCATCTACAGAAAACAACAGTATCGGTCCATCTTCTACTACTACAACCCGGCAGGTACTCTTTTGGTTTTTATTCTTAACAAGAGATGCCTCCACAACAGTCTCACCCTCAGCTATAGCAGTAACATATCCATCTTCTGACACTGATGCAATCTGATAGTCCGAGCTGATCCATTCTACGTCCATATCCTCTCTGCCATCGGATGCTGTTTGTATCTTAAGCAATAGAGTCTCTCCTATCGGAAGTTCTACCATGGCGGGATAAATTTTTATTGTTGCCTGCGTTTTGCCTATAATGTCAGTGGGATTGGAGCACCCGCAAGCAACAAGCGCCAGAACCAGCATCAGCAGCGATACCCTTATTGCAGTTTTTACCTTTGACATTACTGTCCACCTACCTTTCTCTTATCATCCTTACCCCTACTCGCTTTCTGTGTTATCCAAATCATCAAACACTCCGTCAAAATCTAAATCAAATTTAACATTGCCGTCCTCATCTATATACGCATCAACCTTGCCGTCGCTATTCATATCATATCCGGATAACCCGTTGTGGTCTTTATCGCGGTATTCATTTCATATGCTCCCTGTTTATTTAAAACTTATAGACTCCAGTATTTGCTCAAAATCCCCGGTGAGCTTGTCAAAGCGGTCGCTTGTATCTACAAAATTAATTGAATAAGGATCTTTACCTAATATAAAAAATACATACTCATACTTCACCTTCGTATTACCGCCATCGCAGGTGAATACAAGCTTTCTGGCATCTTTTCCGCCCACGGTTATACTTTCCGCTTCACCAATGTATTCAATGTTCCGAAAACTGCCTTTAAATGCCGACTTCGCCTGTTGAACCAGCTCATCCGGGTTTGATGCGTCAAAAGATTCCTTCCAAACTATAAAAACAGGCCATGCCATTTGTATACTCTACCAAGTGAGGCGAATTGTCCGCAGGCTCCCATCCCTCAGGGGGAGTGACCGATATGTCCACTCCGGCAGACTCTCCGCTCCCTTCGCCGGAGTTAGAACCGGATTCTGTAACTTCTGTGCTGCCAATGCTGCTTTCAACATCACCGGGAACACTGTCTCCAACTGTTTTATTGTTGTTTCCGCAAGCCGACAGAAGCATGACTATACAGATTAACATTAATATGGAAAATAAAAA
>CAZEYH010000406.1:0-3050 GCA_964515895.1 uncultured Clostridiaceae bacterium
TACTAGGGCGTACATGTACAAGGAATTGCAGATTTTGTAATGTAGAAAAGAACAAGCCTCAACCGGTAGATCCTGACGAACCAAAACATGTGGCAAGAGCTGTCGCTGAACTTAATCTTCGCCATGTAGTTATAACTTCTGTAACAAGAGACGATTTGCCTGATGGGGGTTCAGGCCATTTTGTAAGAGTGATTGAGGAAATAAAAAAACTTGATGACAGGGTAATTGTAGAGGTACTTATTCCAGATTTTAAGGGAAACTTGAATGCTTTAGCCAAAGTTGTAGAAGCCAGACCGGAAATTATTAATCACAATGTGGAAACTGTACCAAGACTTTATCCCTCGGTACGCCCAATGGCTGTTTATGAAAGATCACTTGAGCTTTTGAAAAATGTAAAGAAAATGGATAAGAAAATATATACAAAATCAGGGATTATGCTTGGATTAGGGGAACAAAAAGAAGAAGTTTTATCATTATTTAATGATTTAAGAGATGTAAAATGCGATTTTCTGACTGTTGGACAATATCTTGCACCTTCTAAAAAGCACCACCCTGTAATTGAATATATTCATCCGAATGTTTTTGAAGAATATCGTAAAAAGGCACTTGAAATGGGATTTGCTTATGTGGCTTCAGGTCCGCTTGTGCGAAGTTCATATCAGGCAGACAAGGCTTTATTAGCAGAATAGTATTTTTATTGACACATGTTAATTTGAATGATAAAATCTAACTATAAAGTGTTAAAAATTTTCACAGTAATGTAAAAACTAACATTACAAGGGAGGAGGGTGAATATGGCAACACCGGTAATAATGCCCAGACAGGGTCAGTCGGTAGAAAGCTGTATTATAGCAAAGTGGTATAAAAAGAAAGGTGACCGGGTAAAGGCAGGGGATATGCTGCTTACTTATGAAACTGATAAGGCAACTTTTGACGAAGAAGCTAAAGAAGATGGAATAATTCTTGACATATTTTTTGAGGAGGGTGATGATGTTCCTGTATTGACAAACATTTGTGTAATCGGTCAGGAAGGTGAGGATGCTTCTCAATTTGATCCACGCAAACAAAATGCTCAAGAAGCAGTCCAAGAAGCCACTCAAGAAGTTGGTCACCAGGAAAAAGTAGATGAAAAAACAACAGTAGATCAGGTTATTGTAACTGATGGTGCTTTTAAAACTGTTGAAGAAGGAAAAATAAAAATTTCACCAAGAGCTAGAAATTTAGCTGAAAAAACAGGAATTAATTATCATTATGCAGAACCAACAGGGCCTTATGGAAGAATAATTGAAAGAGATATTATTTCTTTAAAAGAGAAGGGACCTGTTTTTACTTTTTCGGCTAAAGATGAGAGCCTAAAAACAGGAGGAGTAATTCCTACTGAAGGTACTGGATTAGGCGGGAGAATAACCGTTGATGATATAAGTTTACAGATGCAGTCAGGAGCTCAAACTGGAGAACCCACTGCTGTTGGAGAATTCATTCCTACGTCTGTAAGTCAAGCAATATCCGGAAAACTTCCGGGTGTTGATTCAGATGAACCTGAAGTTACAGAAGTAAAACTTACAAACATCAGAAAAGTAATAGCAAAATCAATGCATCATTCTCTTTCTACTACAGCTCAGCTTACTTTAAACACTACATTTGATGCTACAGAAATCCTTGAGTACAGAAAGAAATTAAAGGAAAACAAAGACAAATTAGGAATTCAGAACATAACAATTAATGATATAATACTTTTTGCAGTATCAAGAACATTACTTAATCACAAATCTTTGAACGCACATTTCCTTGATGATAGGATGCTTGTATTCAATTCTGTACATATGGGAGTAGCCATTGACACTGAAAGAGGACTAATGGTACCTACCGTATTTTATGCAAATTATAAAACTCTTAATGAAATATCTGCTGAAGTTAAAAAACTTGCTGAAGATTGCCAGAAAGGCACTATTAATCCTGATTTACTCCAAGGTGGAACTTTTACGGTTACGAATTTAGGAATGCTGGATATAGAATCTTTTACACCGGTTTTAAATCCCCCGCAGACAGGTATTCTTGGGGTTAATAATATTGTACAACGAGTAAAAGAAGTTAACGGTCAGCATGTTTATTACCCTGCAATGGGCTTATCTTTAACATTTGACCATAGGGCAGTAGATGGAGCACCGGCAGCAAAGTTCCTTAAAGATCTTAAAGTAAACCTTGAAAATTTCAGTGTATTACTGGCAAAATAGATTATGTCATGAGATTTATAGATGAAAATTACTAATTTCTATAGTAGCAAACACAAAAGGAATAGGTTAAAATTCACAATTGGAGTTGAGAAGCATGATATATGATTTAATAGTAATTGGAGGTGGACCTGCGGGTTACCTTGGTGCAGAGAGAGCCGGGCAGGCAGGGCTAAATACTCTTTTGATAGAGAAAAGGGAAGTAGGAGGCGTTTGTCTTAATGAAGGTTGTATTCCATCTAAAACCCTTCTATATTCTGCAAAGATGTACGATAATGCAAGATTTAGTGAGAAATATGGAGTAGTATCGGAAAATGTGACATTTAATCATGACAAAGTTATAAACAGAAAAAATAAAGTGGTAAAGACTCTTGTTACCGGAGTTAAATCTCAACTTAGAAGGAGTAAAGTTACTGTAGTTGAAGGTCTTGGAGAAATAGCCGGAAGAAATAGTGAAGGATATGAAGTAAAGGTAGATAGCGAAAGTTATATTGGAAAAAGACTTTTAATTGCAACGGGTTCTATGCCTATAGTTCCTCCGATCTCCGGAGTTAAAGAGGGATTGGAAAAGGGATTTGTGTTAACTAACAGAGAAATACTGGACATTAAAGAAGTACCCGAATCTTTAGTAATTGTAGGCGGAGGGGTTATTGGTCTTGAGATGGCTTCCTATTTTAATTCAGCCGGAAGTAAGGTTACAATTATTGAGATGCTGGACCATATTGCCGGTAACAATGAGAGGGAAATTTCCGATCTTTTAATGAAAAACTATGAGAAAAAGGGTATTGTATTCAAACTAAACTCTAAAGTAGTTGAGGT
>CAZEYH010000407.1:0-1710 GCA_964515895.1 uncultured Clostridiaceae bacterium
ATGCAATTGGACAAGAGGACTATTCTAAATAGAATATAACAATTAATTTAAAGGAGGCACAATTAATGAAGAAAGTATTAGCAATAATTCTCGCAGCTCTTATGATTTTATCAGTGGTAGCTTGTTCTACGGATAAAGGCGAGTCCAAACCATCAGTTGATGCAACCACAGAGGCTGATGCTAAGGGAACTGAGAAAGAGCCCGTAGAGTTAAACATCATCACCACATTAGCCGGAGATAATGAAAAGTTCTATGATACCAATGTTTATAAAGAATTTACAAAGCAATCCGGCGTAAAGCTTACTAGCACTTATGTTGACCAAACAAAGTTTGATTTGCTTATAGCAGGTGGTGACACTACCGATTTGATCGCTTGCTATCATGCAGAAAATTATAAAAACCTTGCTTCGGGTGGTCTTGTAATAAGACTTAATGATCTTATTGACAAGTATGGTAACAATCTTAAAAAACCTGAGAAGGACATCATGTGGACGCTTCTTAAGGATAAATACGACAATGATGACGGAAGCGTTTATGGTGTAGTTAACTCCATCGGTATGCAGGGGGGTAATGCGCGTGCTACAAATTTGGGTACCTATACTATTTGGGAGTATTATAAGGAAATCGGTGCACCGGAGTTAAACGATTTTGGAGATTTTGTAGATGCTCTTGAAAAGATTGTAAAACTTCATCCAACAAATGCTGAGGGCCAGCCTATTTATGCCTTCAGTCTTTACAATGTAGAAAATCAGCTTTACCCATTTTATGGTCCTTTAATAAACTATGGTGCAGGTTTTCGTACCTATAATGCATACATTGCCACGAAATTCTCAGATAACTCTTTATGCTACATGTTCTTAGATGATGAAGGTCCCTACTGGATGGCAGCAAAATATATGAACGATGCATACAACAGAGGTATTCTTGACCCTGACAGCTTTATACAGACTAGAGCTGACTTCGACACAAAGGTTGATAATGGACAGGTTCTCAGCAACTACTATGCAGCCAGCAGAGAAGGTTGGGAAATCATACCTATGAAAGGTACATGGATGCAGGAAAACCTGTTTGATATTGGCGGCAACTGTGTCTGCATCGCTTCTACCTGTAAGGATAAAGTTGCTGCTATAAAGCTTCTTGACTACCTCCACAGCACTGAAGGCTGTCGTCTTATTTATAGTGGTATTCAAGGTGAGCATTGGGATTATAATGATAAAGGCGAACCTTGCTTTACAGAAGAAACTATTGCTCATATGAAAGCCGGTGGCGATGAATGGTTAGCTACAGGTGTTGACGAGTATATGCTCTACTCTATCGCAGGTGTAGCTCGTGGTGTTAAG
The DNA here is from genome assembly GCA_964515895.1 of uncultured Clostridiaceae bacterium. Lineage (GTDB taxonomy): Bacteria > Bacillota > Clostridia > Acetivibrionales > DUMC01 > CAZEYH01. The sequence continues at coordinate 1,341 of CAZEYH010000407.1, forward strand.
TGTGCTGACGGATATGCTACTGCTTTAGAAAGGACAAAACCATTCTTCACTGCAGGTCTCAATGAGAATGGAAAGGACTTTATAAAATTCTATAGCGATAGAGACGGTGTTGATTATCTCTATCCGAATGAGGTTCTTTATGCTCGTGGCGTTAAAGACGGCAGCAACCTCAATGCTGCAATTACAAAAAGTTATGGAACACCTCCCGATGATATAGCAAGAATAGATGCAGCTCTCCTTGAGATTGCTATCAACTCTGTCCCAAATCTTGTCATGGCGGCTCCGGCGGACTTTGAAGATGTAAAGGCTAAAGTACTTGCGGATTTCAAGAGCGCAGGCGTTCAGAAGTCATATGAGTACTGGCAATCGA
>CAZEYH010000407.1:1810-3044 GCA_964515895.1 uncultured Clostridiaceae bacterium
TTCCCCCACTAAAATCGAGTATATATACTCGGATAAAGAGGCTCGTGTAATAGTCCATCCATGTAAGGTACCACTTAAGCGTATTAAGCTTCGCTGGAATAATAGGAATTTTGAAATAGAACGCGTACTGAACGATTGTTTTGACAGATGCACAAATAATTTAGCATGGGACTGCATGAAACCTGATCGTGAATTACCATGGTATTTTGCGACTTACGATGGTGAACGAACCCATTGCTATGGTGTAAAGACAGGCTGTAACTCCTTATGCTTTTGGCAGATTGACCCTTATGGTGTATCACTTTGGCTTGATATACGTAATGGAGGTAATGGTGTAGAACTGATTGAACCATTGACAGCGGCAATTGTTACCTGTCGTGAGGGAGAAGAGGGTGAAACAGCATTTACAGCGTGTCAAAAATTTTGTAAGATAATGTGCGATGCACCGAAAATGCCGAAGCAGCCTGTTTTTGGTGTGAACAACTGGTATTGGGCGTATGGAAATATAACATATGAGAGCGTCATGAAAGAAACGGCATACCTCGCGGAGCTTGCGTCTGATGCAGTGTGTAAACCATATATGGTAATAGATGATGGTTGGCAGCCACTAAGACATAATAACAGCTGGGGTAACTATATAGGCGGTCCGTGGAACGGTTGTAACATGGGTTTTACTGATATGGAAAAGACTGCATATGATATTGCAGAATATGGCTGTATCCCCGGCATATGGTTCAGAGCTCTTCTTACAGCAAAGCATCTGCCGGATGAAATGCTTCTTCAGAGACCGACGGCAGTGATGAACTGCGGGCAGGTTATGGACCCTAGTAACCCGGAAACATTGCATGAAGTTTTCACTGATGCAAGACGTATTTCAGACTGGGGTTTCAAACTCATAAAGCACGATTTTTCAACATCCGATATAACCGGCGGGATCATAGCTTCTGATGGATGGAATTTTTATGACAGGACGAAAACTACTGCACAGATAACCAAGAAACTTTATGAAACAATACAGCAAGGTGCGAATGATGCCATAGTTATAGGTTGTAATACTTATAGCCATTTGACAGCGGGTATCCATGAAATCCATCGTTCGGGTGGGGACACAAGCGGCAGACTTTGGGAGTACACAAGACGTAATGGCGTAAATTCCTTTATGCGCCTTATACAAAACGGTACGTTCTTTAACATAGATCCCGATTGTGCAGCTTTTACCGAGAGAGTCTCCAAT